>NZ_JBHURI010000046.1:0-32558 GCF_042673425.1 Agromyces sp. NPDC056965
GGGTAGACGTCCTCGGTCAGCAACCGCCGGACCGGCCCCAGGACCCGGGGGTCACGCAGCAGCGCGGCGTACTCCGGTTGGCGCTGGTGGGAGGCGTAGACGGCCCGCACCGCGGCACCGTCGTCCTCGACGATCCGCTGGGGTCCGGGGACCTCGCAGTCGCGCTCGAACGCTTCGAGGTTCGCCGAGGCTCAGGCCTGCGGCGGACGCGTCATCGACAGCAGGTCGAGCGCGGTGTCGAGCTGCTCGATCGTGAGGTCGCCGCGCTCCACGTAGCCGAGGTCGATCACCGCCTCGCGCACCGTGATGCCCTTGGCCACCGAGTGCTTGGCGATCTTCGCCGCGGCCTCGTAGCCGATGAGCTTGTTGAGCGGGGTGACGATCGAGGGCGACATGCCCGCGAGGGCGGTCGCGCGCTCGACGTCGGCCTCGAGGCCGTCGATCGTCTTGTCGGCCAGCACGCGCACCGAGTTCGCGAGCAGGCGGATCGATTCGAGGAGCGCGGTGCCCATGACCGGGATCTGGACGTTGAGCTCGAAGGCACCGGATGCGCCGGCCCACGCGATCGTCGCATCGTTGCCGATGACCCGCGCGCACACCATGAGCACGGCCTCGGGCACGACGGGGTTGACCTTGCCCGGCATGATCGAGGAGCCCGGCTGCAGGTCGGGGATGCGGAGCTCCCCGAGACCCGTGTTCGGGCCGGAGCCCATCCAGCGGAGGTCGTTCGAGATCTTCGTGAGGCTCACGGCGATCGTGCGCAGCGCGCCCGAGGCGTCGACGAGACCGTCGCGGTTGGCCTGGGCCTCGAAGTGGTCGGCGGCCTCGGTGACCGGCAGCTCGGTCTCGGACTGCAGGAGCGAGATGACGAGCTGCGGGAACCCGGCCGGCGTGTTGATTCCGGTGCCGACCGCGGTGCCGCCGAGCGGGACCTCCGCGACCCGGGGGAGCGCCGTGCGCACGCGCTCGATGCCGAGGCGGATCTGGCGTGCGTAGCCGCCGAACTCCTGGCCGAGGGTGACGGGCGTCGCGTCCATCAGGTGGGTGCGGCCGGCCTTGACGACGCCGGCCCACTCGACGGCCTTCGCCTCGAGGGCGACGGCGAGGTGGTCGAGCGCTGGGATGAGCTCGTCGATGAGGGCCGCGGTCACGGCGATGTGCACCGAGGTCGGGAAGACGTCGTTCGACGACTGCGAGGCGTTCACGTGGTCGTTGGGGTGCACCGGGCTGCCGAGCTTGCCCGTCGCGATGGTGGCGAGCACCTCGTTCATGTTCATGTTCGAGGAGGTGCCGGAGCCGGTCTGGTAGACGTCGACCGGGAAGTGCTCGGCGTAGCCGTGCACGCCCGCGATGACCTCGTCGGCGGCGTCTTCGATCGCCTTCGCGATGGCCGGGTCGAGCACGCCGAGCTGCGCGTTCGCCTGCGCGGCCGCCTTCTTGATGCGTGCGAGCGCCTGGATCTGCTGGGGCTCGAGGCCGGCTCCGGAGATCGGGAAGTTCTCGACGGCGCGCTGCGTCTGCGCCCGGTAGAGGGCCGATGCGGGCACCCGCACCTCGCCCATCGTGTCGTGCTCGATGCGATAGTCGGCGGCGTTGTCCACCACGGTGTGTTCCCTTCGATGTGCTTGCCGGATGTCCCGGCCGATGCCGCTCGTTCGTTCGGCCCGAGTCGTCGACCCGAGCCCGTCAGACCGAGCCGACGACGATGTCGGTCTCGACGCGACCCTCGAAGAGTCGGTAGTTCGCTCCGACGATAGCCAGCGTACCCGCTGCGATCGCGTCGCTGATCATCTCGGAGGCGGCCACGAGCTCGGTCACCGTGTTGCGCAGGTGCTCGCGGCCGACGAAGCCGGTGTCGACGTGCGCGGGGTCGACCGGGGTGCCTGCGTCGCCGCCGGCGACCTTGCGCACGGCAGGCACGATCTTCTCCACGAGGCCGGCGATGTGCACCGGCAGCGGGGTCGCGTCGGCGCCCTCGGAGTCGATGGCGGCCCGCACGGCGCCGCACTCGTCGTGCGCCAGCACGATGACGAGCGGCACGTGCAGCAGGCCGACGGCGTACTCGAGCGAGCCGAGCGACGACGGGGTCACGACCTGGCCGGCGTTGCGCACCACGAAGGCGTCGCCCAGGCCGACGTCGAAGATGATCTCGGCGGCGAGGCGGGAGTCGCTGCATCCGAAGATCGCGACGAGCGGGCGCTGCGAGTGCGCGAGCGACGCGCGGCGATCGACGTCTTGACGGGGGTGGAGCGGCTTGCCCTCGACGAAGCGCGCGTTGCCGCGGCGGAGCTCGCGCCACGTCTCAGCCGGAGTCTGCGGACGATCTTTCGGCTGCGTGGTCACGTGGTGCCCTTTCAGTCCTGCGCCTCGATCGTCGGCGTGAGCGCCGACGCGAGCGTCTCGAATTCCTCGGGAGTCGCGGTGCCGAGCAGCACGAAGGTGCTGCCGCCCGCTTCGGTGGTGAGGCCGTACCGGGCGTTGCCGACGTCTTCGGGCGACTCCCGGTTGTCGTACACCGTCCACTCGACGCCGTCGATCGTGGTCGTGCCCACGGCGAGGGTGCGTGCGAGCAGCCCGGCGACCCACGTGGGGTTCGCATCGAGGCCCTGGTAGAGCCCGATGAACTCGTCGCCGGGGGTGAGATAGCCGACGTACCACGCGGTCACGTCGTCGGCCTTGCTGACGCGGAGCTCAGCGGAATTCGCGCGCCAGCCCTCGGGCAGCTCGGGCACCGCGAGCGGATCGACGCTCGCGCCCTGGGCCTGCTGGGCGAGGGAGGCCACGTCGACGTCGCGCTCGATGGGGGTGTCGCTGCGCGGCACGAGCAGCACGATGACGAGCATGACCGCGAGGCTCGCGCCGAGCGCGAGCAGGAGGTTGCGCAGCGTCTGGCGCTGGCGGTGCTTGAGGGAGTTCTCGGCCTTGCGGGCCGCGGTCTCCTCGGGGGTCTCGGGCCGGCCGAGCTCGGCGACGACCCGCGGTGCGCGCTCCGCCATCAGCGGTCGCCGCTGTCGTCGGACGCCGCGCGAGACGAGCCGGCGCGCGCCGCCTCGAGGCGCGCCTTCGCGCCGATCAGCCATTCCTCGCAGCGGGCCGCGAGGGCCTCGCCGCGCTCCCACAGGGCGAGCGACTGCTCGAGCGTCGCCGAACCCTGCTCGAGCTCGCCGACGACCTGCACGAGCTCGTCGCGCGCCTGCTCGTAGCTGAGCTCGGAGACATCGGTGGGGGAGGGCATGGCGTCCATTCTATTCGGCGTGGTCGTGAGCGCCGTCCGGCGTCGCGAGCGCCTCGGCCGGCGGTTCGACGTGAGGCTCGGCGACGAGGTCGTGCACGGAGGGCACGGCACCCCGGGAGACGGCGGCGAAGGCGCCCTCGGCGAGGGTGACGGTGATGTCCGCGCCGTCGGGCGCGCCAGCAGGGCCGCGCACCACGTGGCCGTCGGCGCCCTGCACGATCGCGTAGCCGCGATCGAGCGTGGCCTGCGGTGAGAGGGCGCGCAGGTGCCCGCGCAGTTCGGCGACGCGATGGGTCTGCCGGTCGATCGTGCGTTCGACGAGTTCGGCGCCGCGTGCGACCCAGCGCGTCAGGTCTTCGGCACGGCGGTCGACGATCCAGGATGTCTCGGCGAGGGCGGGTCGCGATCGCAGGTGCCCGATGCGGTCGATCTCACGGGTGAGGATCGCCTGCAGCCGCATGCCGAGCCGTGCGCGGGCCTGCTCGACCCGCACGAGCTCCTCGTTGACGTCGGGCACGACGCGCTTCGCGGCGTCGGTCGGGGTCGAGGCGCGCAGGTCGGCGACCTCGTCGAGGAGCGGCCGGTCGGCCTCGTGCCCGATGGCCGAGACGATGGGGGTGGATGCCGCGGCGGCCGCTCGCACGACGCGCTCGTCGCTGAAGCCGAGCAGGTTCTGGAAGTCGCCACCGCCGCGGGCGACGATGATGACCTCGACCTGCGGGTCGGCATCGAGCCGCTCGATCGCCGCGACGACCTCGGAGACCGTGCGATCGCCCTGCACGGCGGCGTGCACGACCCGGAACTCGACGGCGGGCCAGCGCAGTTTGGCGTTTCGCAGCACGTCTTTCTCGGCGTCGCTGTCTTTACCCGTGATGAGGCCGACGACACCCGGCAGGAACGGCAGGCGTCGCTTGCGCCCGGCGTCGAACAGCCCCTCGGCCGCGAGCTGGGTGCGCAGCCGCTCGAGTCGCTCGAGCAGGTCGCCGAGCCCCACGTGCTTCAGTTCGAAGACCTGCATCGACAGCGAGCCGCCCTTGACCCACCAGTTGGGCTTCACGAGCGCGATGACCCGGTCGCCCTGCTTGAACTGCTCGTCGAACCGGGCGCGCACCGACGACCACACCTGGAACGAGAGGGTCGCCTCGGCATCGAGGTCCTTGAGCTTGCCGTAGACGTTGCCGCCCGAGACGCCCCACTGGGTGATCTCGCCCTCGACCCACACCGTGCCGAGTCGATCGATGTACGCCTTGAGCTTGCCCGAGAGGAGCGCGACCGGCCACGGAGCATCGCGTGTCGCCGGTGCATCCGTCATGTGGGCCTCCCAGCCGTCGGCCCGCGTCAGCCGCGTAGGATGGGCACCGTGACGAGCACTACGGAAACCCCGCGAATCGGCCTTGGCATGCCCCGAGTTCCGGGCGTGCGCGGCCGGCTCAAGGATAACCCCGTCCCCGGACAGAAGCGCGTGCTGCTCGCCGCGCCGCGTGGGTACTGCGCGGGCGTCGACCGCGCCGTGATCGCGGTCGAGAAGGCCCTCGAGCACTACGGCGCGCCCGTGTACGTGCGCAAGCAGATCGTGCACAACATCCACGTCGTCACCGAGCTCGAGGCGCAGGGCGCGATCTTCGTCGAAGAGGTCGACGAGGTGCCAGAGGGCGCCCACATCGTCTTCAGCGCCCACGGCGTCTCGCCGGCCGTCGTGAACGCCGCCGCCGACCGCGGCCTGCACGCGATCGACGCGACCTGCCCACTCGTGACCAAGGTGCACCGCGAGGCCGTGCGCTTCGCGCGCGACGACTTCGAGATCCTGCTCATCGGCCACGAGGGCCATGAAGAGGTCGAAGGCACTGCGGGCGAGGCGCCCGACCACGTGACGATCGTCAACAGCCCCGACGACGTCGACAACATCGAGGTGCAGGACCCCGACAAGGTCGTCTGGCTCTCGCAGACCACGCTCTCGGTCGACGAGACCATGGAGACGGTGCGCCGCCTCCGGGAGCGGTTCCCGAACCTTCAAGACCCCCCTTCCGACGACATCTGCTACGCCACGCAGAACCGCCAGGTCGCGATCAAGAAGGTCGCGCAGGACGCCGACCTCGTGATCGTCGTGGGCTCGGCCAACAGCTCGAACAGCGTGCGCCTCGTCGAGGTCGCGCTCGAGTACGGCGCCAAGGCCGCCTACCGGGTCGACTACGCGAGCGAGGTCAAGCAGGAATGGCTCGACGGCGTCGAGACGGTCGGCGTGACGAGCGGGGCTTCCGTGCCCGAAGAGCTCGTGAAGGAGCTGCTCGATGCGCTCTCCGACGCAGGCTACGGCTCGGTCGCCGAGGTCAAGACGGCTGAAGAGGACCTGATGTTCTCGCTGCCGAAGGAGCTGCGCAAAGACCTGCAGGGCAACCGCGACGAGCGCGCGCTCGGCGGGCGCGGTCGCGCGCAGCGCTGATCCGGGCCCGCCGAGCGGATGCCTCGCGGGACACGCGAGGGCGACGAAGCGGATGCCGCGGCGCCGCGTTCAGCCGTCGGCGAACTTCGCCGCGCGCCGCCGATCTTCCGCCTTCCGGGGGATGGAGTGAGCGCTCACTCCGCGTAACATCGCTCGCATGACATCGAGTACCGAGCGTGCGACGCGCGCGAAGCCGATGCCGGTCGAGGAGCGTCGAGCGGCGATCGCCCAGGCGACGCTGCCGCTGCTCGTCGCCCATGGCCGCGACGTCACGACCCGGCAGATCGCCGATGCGTCCGGCGTCGCCGAGGGCACGCTGTTCCGCGTCTTCGACGACAAGGAGTCGATCATCGACGCGGCCGTCGAGCACTTCCTCGACCCCGAGCCGTTCCGGGCTGCGCTCCGCAGCATCGATCCGTCGCTCCCGCTCGAGCTGAAGGTCGAGCTCGTGCTCGCCCGCTTCCTCGACCGATTCAGCGGCATCTTCGGCGTGTTCGCCGCGCTCGGCGGTCGCCCCCGACCGCCCGCGCAGAACCTCGAGATCATCACGGGCATCTTCGAGGAGTTGCTCGCCCCCGACCTCGAGGCGCTGCGCGTGCCGCCGGCCCAGGTCTTCAAGTTCGTGCGGCTCGTCGCGTTCGCGTCGGCGATGCCGCAGTTCGGCCCGACGATCGGGCTCGACACCGACGAGCTCGCGCACCTCATCGTGCACGGCATCGCGACACCGGCCGGGGCACCTGCGCCTGCGGCATCCGCTGCGGTGCTCGAACCGACCCTCCAGACCACCTCGACCAGCCCGATGGGAACCACTCCATGCTGATGAAACTCCTGCGCCGGCACCTCCGGCCGTATTGGGCGCTGCTCCTCGGCGTCGTCGTGTTCCAGCTCGCGCAGTCGATCGCCTCGCTCTACCTGCCGACGCTGAACGCCGACATCATCGACGACGGGGTCGCGAAGGGCGACACCGGCTTCATCATCTCGACGGGCGGCGTGATGCTCGCCATCACGCTCGCCCAGGTCGCGTGCGCCATCGCGGCCGTGTACTTCGGCGCGAAGGCGGCGATGGCCTTCGGCCGCGACCTGCGCGTTGCGGTGTTCCGCAAGGTCGCCGACTTCTCGGAGCAGGAGGTGTCGCGCTTCGGCGCCCCGAGCCTCATCACGCGCTCGACGAACGACGTGCAGCAGGTGCAGATGCTCGTGCTCATGTCGTGCACGATCCTCGTCTCGGCGCCGATCCTCGCGATCGGCGGCGTCATCATGGCGCTCCGCGAGGACCTCGCGCTCTCGTGGATCATGGTGGTCGCGGTGCCCGTGCTGCTCGTCTCGGTCGGGCTCATCATCAGCCGCATGGTGCCGCTCTTCCAGTCGATGCAGAAGCGCATCGACGGCGTGAACCGGGTGCTCAGGGAGCAGCTCACCGGCATCCGCGTCATCCGCGCCTTCGTGCGCGAGGGCGTCGAGAGCGAGCGCTTCGACGAGGCCAACGACGCGCTCACCGACACCGCGCTGAAGGCGGGGCGCCTCTTCGCCCTCGTCTTCCCGGTCGTCATGCTCGTGCTGAACGTCTCGAGCATCGCGGTGCTCTGGTTCGGCGCGTACCGCGTCGAAGACGGCTCGATGCAGATCGGCTCGCTGACCGCGTTCCTCAGTTACCTCATCCAGATCCTCATGGCGGTCATGATGGCGACGATGATCGCGTTCCTGCTGCCCCGTGCAGCCGTCTCCGCAGGGCGCATCGGCGAGGTGCTCGAGACCGCGTCGAGCGTCGTCGACCCCGAGCAGCCCGTCTTCGCCCTCACCGCTCCCGGCACGGTCGAGTTCCGCCATGTCGACTTCGCCTACCCCGGGGCCGAGGAGCCCGTGCTGCACGACCTGAACTTCGTCGCGGAACCCGGCCAGGTCACGGCGATCATCGGCGCCACGGGCTCGGGCAAGACGACCATCGTCAACCTCGTCGCGCGACTCTTCGACGCCACGGGCGGCTCCGTGCGGGTCGGCGGCGTCGACGTGCGCGAGCTCGACCCAGAGGTGCTCGGGGCCCAGCTCGCCCTCGTGCCGCAGAAGCCGTACCTCTTCGCCGGCACCGTGGGCTCGACGCTGCGCTACGGCGACCCCGACGCGAGCGATGCCGAGCTCTGGAGCGTGCTCGAGACGGCGCAGGCACGCGACTTCGTCGCCGCGATGCCCGGCCAGCTCGAGGCGCCCATCGCGCAGGGCGGCACGAACGTCTCGGGCGGTCAGCGACAACGACTGTCCATCGCCAGGGCTCTCGCGAAGCGACCGCCGATCTACCTGTTCGACGACTCGTTCTCGGCCCTCGACACGGCGACCGACGCCCGCCTCCGCGCGGCCCTGTCGCGCACGGTGTCGGATGCCACGATGATCGTCGTCGCCCAGCGGGTCGCCACGATCGTCGGCGCCGACAAGATCCTCGTCGTCGAAGACGGCAGGATCACGGCGCAGGGCACACATGAAGAACTGCTCGCGAGCTCCGAGGCGTACGCCGAGATCGTCGAGAGCCAGCTGAGCGTGGAGGAGGCGGCATGAGCGCGTCGCAGGGACAGCCCCGGGAATCCGCTGACGAGCAGGAGACGCCGGCGGCTCCGGCGCGCCCGGTCGGCCCGCCCCGTCGCGGTCCGATGGGCGGCGGCCCGATGGGCGGCATGGGCATGCCCGCCGAGAAGTCGATGAACTTCTGGCCGTCGGCCAAGCGCCTGCTCCGACGGCTCAAGCCCGAGCGCGCCCTCGTGGTGGCCGTCGTGCTGCTCGGCGTCGTGAGCGTCGTCTTCTCGGTGCTCGGCCCCAAGATCCTCGGTGGAGCCACGAACATCATCTTCGAGGGCTTCCTCTCGTCGCAGATGCCCGCGGGTGCCACCCAGCAGCAGGTCGTCGACCAGCTGCGGGCATCGGGCGACACCCAGCAGGCCGACATGGTCGCCTCGATGCACCTCGTGCCCGGCCAGGGCATCGACTTCGCCGCCCTCTCGACCGTGCTGCTCTGGGTGCTCGCGCTCTACGTGCTCGCCTCGCTCTTCGGCTGGGCGCAGGGCTACGTGCTGAACGGCGTGACGCAGCGCACCGTCTACCGGCTGCGCCAAGAGGTCGAGGAGAAGCTCCACCGCCTGCCGCTGTCGTACTTCGACAAGATGCAGCGCGGCGAGCTGCTCTCGCGCGTGACGAACGACATCGACAACGTGTCGCAGTCGCTGCAGCAGACGATGAGCCAGTTGCTGACGTCGCTCCTGACCGTCATCGGCGTGCTCGTCATGATGTTCGTCATCTCGCCGCTGCTCGCCGCGATCGCGCTCGTCACGATCCCGCTCACGATCCTCATCACGACGGTCATCGCGAAGCGCTCGCAGAAGCTCTTCGTCGCGCAGTGGACGCACACCGGCACGCTCAACGCGCAGATCGAGGAGGCCTACTCGGGCCACGCCCTCGTGCGCGTCTTCGGCCGCCGCCGCGAGGTCGAGCGCGGCTTCGACGACAAGAACGACCAGCTCTACGAGGCGAGCTTCGGAGCGCAGTTCGTGAGCGGCATCATCATGCCCGCCATGATGTTCGTCGGCAACCTCGTCTACGTCGCGATCGCCGTCGTCGGCGGGCTCATGGTCGCAGCGGGCGGCATCAGCCTCGGCGACGTGCAGGCCTTCATCCAGTACTCGCGGCAGTTCACCCAGCCGCTCAGCCAGCTCGGCTCGATGGCGAACCTCCTGCAGTCGGGGGTCGCGAGCGCCGAGCGGGTGTTCGAGCTGCTCGACGCCGACGAGCAGGTGCCCGACCCGGTCGAGCCCGAGGTCGCGGCAGATGCCGATGCCGATGAGGGCGCGGCATCCGGTCGCCTCGTCTTCGAAGACGTCTCGTTCAGCTACGACCCCGAGAAGCCGCTCATCGACGACCTCTCGCTCACCGCGGAACCCGGGCAGTCGATCGCGATCGTCGGCCCGACCGGGGCGGGCAAGACCACCCTCGTGAACCTCATCATGCGCTTCTACGAGCTCGACTCCGGGCGCATCACGCTCGACGGCGTCGACATCACGCACATGACGCGCGACGAGCTGCGCGGCCGCATGGGCATGGTGCTGCAGGACACCTGGCTGTTCACGGGCACGATCCGCGAGAACATCGCCTACGGGCGGCCGGATGCCTCGGAGGACGAGATCCTCGAAGCGGCCCGGGCGACCTACGTCGACCGCTTCGTGCGCACGCTCCCCGACGGCTACGACACGGTGCTCGACGACGAGGCGTCGAACCTCTCCGCCGGTGAGAAGCAGCTCATCACGATCGCCCGGGCATTCCTGGCCCAGCCGGCGGTGCTGATCCTCGACGAGGCGACGAGCTCGGTCGACACCCGCACCGAGTTGCTGCTGCAGCACGCCATGAACGCGTTGCGGAAGGACCGCACGTCGTTCGTGATCGCGCACCGCCTCTCGACGATCCGCGACGCCGACCTCATCCTCGTGATGGAGGACGGGCACATCGTCGAGCAGGGCACCCACGCCGAGCTGCTCGCTCAGGGCGGCGCGTACACGCGGCTCTACGAGGCGCAGTTCGCGGCGCCGGCCGATGCGCAGGCGCTCGTCGATCCCGAGGATGTCGGGGGACCGGTCGCCGGCCCGGCCACGGGCGGCATGGAGGCGGTGCCCGAGGGCGCCGCGAGCTGACACTCGGGAGGTCGCGCCCGCATCCTCGCGGTCACCTTCTGCCGAAACGTCGAAATCCGCACTTCCGATGCGTTCGGAGAGCGGATTTCGACGGTTCGATGCGGCGTCGTGCGGGCAACGGGCCGCAGGCAGCGGTCTAGGTCTGCGCGGGCGTCAGCGACGTCAGGAACGACGGGTCGCTCGCGAAGACGAGCATCCCGACGACGACGACCACCACGAACGCCGCGACGCCCGCGACGAGCGGGATCCACCATGCCAGGCGACCGGCGCGCATGCGCGCGCGCGACCAGAGCAGGGCTCCGACCCACAGCGCGAGCTGGAGTGCGATGCCGACGAAGATGAACGTCGGCACGGCGGGGCCGGGAACGAAGTCCGCCGGAGCATCGACGCCGAGCATCGACGCGGAGAGCTTGGCCGATTCGAGCGCAGTCGTCGGCAGCTGGAAGAGCGACAGGCTGTTGTAGAGCGCGCCGAACACGCCGAACACGAGCAGCGTGATCGTCCACATGCGATCGATCGGGTGCCTGCCGGCGGCCGCACTCGTGACGGTCGAACCCGGCGCGACGACCGGCGCGGACGCCGCGGGCTGCGCGGACTCGGCGCTCGCCGCGGCGGCACGCTCATCGACGGGCGGCGTCCACGTCCACCCCTCGGGGGCGTATTCGCCGTATTGCGGACGAGGCCGCTCGTCGCGGTGCGGCGACGGCACGGCGGGCGGGGTCGCCCCTCCGCGGGTCACTGCTGCGTCGCCCGACTCGTCGGGCGTTCGAGCGGCCTCGTGCTGCGACATCCGTGCCCTACGCGCTGATCGACTGCGCGGCGGAACCGAGCTGACGCGTCGACTCGCCGACGCGAACGGCCATGGCGGTCTCGGCGACCTTGCCCCAGGCGCGCGGGTCGTACTGCTTCTTGTTGCCGACCGAGCCGTCGACCTTCAGCACGCCGTCGTAGTTCTTCAGCATGTAGTCGGCGACCGCACGCGTGTACGCGTACTGCGTGTCGGTGTCGATGTTCATCTTCACGACGCCGTTGGCGACGGCCTCGGCGATCTCGGCGTCGGTCGAGCCCGAGCCGCCGTGGAAGACGAGGTCGAGCGGCTTCGCGGCCGTGCCGTACTTGGCCTGCAGGCCGTCCTGGATCTCCTTCAGGAGCGCGGGGCGCAGCTTCACGTTGCCGGGAGCGTAGACGCCGTGCACGTTGCCGAAGGTGAGGGCGGCCATGTAGCGGCCCTGCTCGCCGAAGCCGAGTGCCTCGACGGTCGCGATCGCATCGTCGAGCGTCGTGTAGAGCGCGTCGTTCGAGCCCTCGTGCTGCACGCCGTCCTCCTCGCCGCCGACGACGCCGATCTCGACCTCGAGGATGGCGTTGATCGCCTTCATGCGGGGGAGGATCTCTTTGGCGATCTCGAGGTTCTCGGCGAGCGGCACGGCCGAGCCGTCCCACATGTGGGACTGGAAGATCGGGTTGCGGCCGGCCTTGACCTCGGCCTCGGACGCCTCGATGAGCGGGAACACGAAGTCGGCGAGGGCCGGCTTCGGGCAGTGGTCGGTGTGCAGCGCGACCGTGATCGGGTAGTTCTTGGCGACCTCGTGGGCGAAGCGCGCGAAGGCGAGTGCGCCGGTCGCGCGCGCCTTGACGGTGTGGCCGGCGAAGTAGTCGGCGCCACCGGTGGTGACCTGGATGATGCCGTCGGAGCCAGCTTCGGTCAGGCCCTGCAGCACCGCGTTGAGCGTCTGCGAGGAGGAGACGTTGAAGGCCGGGAACGCGAAGCCCTTGGCCTTCGCGGTGTCCAGCATCTCGGCGTACTGCTCGGGGGTGGCGATGGGCATGGTGCTCCTTCGGACGACAACGGGTTTGGCGTCGAGTCTACCGACTTGCCGAGGGGTGCTCAGGTGTCGGATGTCGCGGCGCCCGCAGCACGGCAGGATGGGACGCGTGCCGACCGACCAGCTCCGCCTCGCCGAACTCGGGCTCGTCGACGGTTTCCGCCGCGCGACGGCCCTCGCCGCCCTCGCGGCCTCGCCCCTCGTCGGCTCGGGCGACGGTCACGCCATCGATGCGCTGGCCGTGGAGGCATTGCGGGCGGCGCTCGGGGAGCTCGACGTCGACGGCGTCGTCGTGGTCGGCGAGGGCGAGAAGGACGAGGCGCCGATGCTGTACGTCGGCGAGCCGTTCGGCCGCGGCGGCCGGGGCGGCCGGGGCGCGCCCATGCTCGACCTCGCGGTCGATCCGGTCGACGGCACCCGCCTCGCGGCGGCCGGTGCACCCGGTGCGATGGCCGTGCTCGCCGTCGCTCCGCGCGGCGCACTCGCCGCCCTCGGTGCGGCCCACTACCTCGAGAAGCACGTCACGTGGCTTCCGGATGCCCCCGCCGGCGCCCCCGTCGGCGAACTCGTCGCCCGCATCGCCGCGGCACGGGGCGTAGCGCCGACCGAGGTGCGGGTCGCCGTGCAGGAGCGGCCGAGGAACGAGGCGTTCGTCGCCGAGGCTCGGGCCGCGGGGGCATCCGTCGAGCTCTTCGAGCACGGCGACGTCGAGCGGAGCCTGCGTGCGGCCGGCGGCGACGCGGGACTCGACCTCGTCTCGGGCATCGGCGGTGCCCCCGAAGGCGTGCTCACCGCAGCGGCGGTGCGGGCGCTCGGCGGCTCGATGTGGGCGCGGCTCGCCCCGCAGTCGGCCGGGGAACGGCAGCGCGTGGTCGCCGATGGTCTCTCGCTCGATCGCGTCTGGTCGCTCGAACAGCTGTGCGGCGCTCCGGCCTGGGTGTTCCTCAGCGCGGTGACCGCGTGCGCACCCGGCGGAGCGACGTTGCCCGGCGTGCGGACACGGCCCGACGGCGCGGCTTTCGTGAGCACGTGGCATGCGGGACCGGGCGTCGACGCCGTGGTCGGCGAGCTGCGCATGGCGTGAACGCCGGCTTAAGAATGCACATTCTTTCATCGCCGTCGACCTGAAATCGGGCGAGATCGGCGCGCGCGCTGCATAGGCTTGAACCATCGTTCCATGGCCGCCCCGACTGGCCGGCCGCACTAGCGTCCGGGAGGACCCTCGATGGTGAGCACCGACACGGCAAGCCTGTTCTTGCACCCCGACCGAAACATCGCGATCGAACTCGTGCGTGCCACCGAGGCTGCGGCGATCCGCTCGTACCCGTGGATCGGCAAGGGCGACAAGCTCGGCGCCGACGGTGCCGCGGTCGACGCGATGCGCGCGTTCCTCGGCACGGTGGACTTCGAGGGCGTCGTCGTCATCGGCGAGGGCGAGAAGGACGAAGCGCCCATGCTCTTCAACGGCGAGCGCGTCGGCACCGGGCGCGGCCCCGCCTGCGACATCGCGGTCGATCCGATCGACGGCACCTCGCTCACGGCGGCCGGCCGCCACAACGCGCTGTCGGTCATCGCCGTCTCCGACCGCGGCACGATGCTCGACGCCTCGACGGTCTTCTACATGGACAAGATCGTCACGGATGCCACGGGCATCGGCGTCGTCGACATCCGGAAGCCGATCGGCGAGAACCTGCGGGCGCTCGCCGCTGCGAAGGGGAAGGACGTGAGCGAGCTGCGCGTCGCGGTGCTGAACCGCGATCGCCACGAGCAGCTCATCGCCGACATCCGCGAGGCCGGGGCGGGCACCCGCCTGATGAGCGACGGCGATGTCGCCGGCGGCATCAACGCGGCCCGCTACGAGTCGCGCATCGACATGTGCGTCGGCATCGGCGGCAGCCCCGAGGGCATCACGACCGCGTGCGCGATCAAGGCGCTCGGCGGGTTCATGCAGGGCGTGCTCGCACCGAAGGACGACGCCGAGCGTGCGCGCGGCGAGGCCGCCGGCCTCGACTGCGACCGGGTCTACGAGCTCGACGACCTCGTGCGCGGCGACAACACGTTCTTCGTCGCGACCGGTGTGACCGACGGCGAACTGCTCGACGGCGTGCGCCGCAAGGGGCCGGTCGTGCGCACCGAGTCGATCGTGCTGCGCGGCAAGTCGGGAACGATCCGCCGCATCGTGGCCGACCACCTCGTCGAGAAGTGGCTCGTCGACGACGTGCTGTGACGCCCGCGAACGGGTGACCATGTCGGTGGGCATCGTCAAGATGGACTGGTGACCGCCGCCGCTCGACTTCCGCGCGCCCTCCGGCCCTTCGGCTCGGGCCAGTACCGCCTGCTGACGGCGGCCCTGGCTGCGTCGCTCCTGAGCGCCGGGGCGTGGATCGTCTCGGCGGTCTGGCAGGTCGTCGAGCTCGGCGGCACTCCCGTCGACCTCTCCTTCGTGGCGGTCGGCTCGAGCCTCGGACTCGTGCTCGCGGTGCTCTTCGGAGGCGTCGCCGCCGACCGCATCCCGCAGCGGCGCATCCTCCTCGCCGTCGAGGTGGTGCGCGGCGTCGCGTTCTCGGTGGCGGCCGTGCTCGCGGCCACCGGGCAGATCGAGGTCTGGCACCTCGCGGCGCTCTCGTTCGTGCTCGGCCTCGCCGACGGATTCTTCTACCCGGCCTACTCGGCGTGGCTGCCCGCCATCCTCCCGCAGGAGCAGTTGCTCGCCGCCAACGGCATCGAGGGCGTGCTGCGACCGTCGGTCATGAACGCCGCAGGTCCGGCGGTCGCGAGCGCCCTCATCGCCGTGCAGGGGCCGTGGCTCGCGTTCGCGGTGGTCGCGGGGCTGCAGGTCGTCGCCGCGGCGGTGCTCGGTGTGATGCGCACCACTGCGGTGCGTCGCGTGCTCGACGGGCCGCCGGTGCATCCGGTTCGCCAGACCTTCAT
This sequence comes from Agromyces sp. NPDC056965, assembly GCF_042673425.1. Classification (NCBI taxonomy): domain Bacteria; kingdom Bacillati; phylum Actinomycetota; class Actinomycetes; order Micrococcales; family Microbacteriaceae; genus Agromyces; species Agromyces sp. NPDC056965. The sequence goes on from NZ_JBHURI010000046.1 coordinate 15,097, forward strand.
CGACCTGCGTGACGGCTTCGCCTACCTGATGCGCACGAAGTGGCTGCTCGCCACGCTCATCTTCTCGATCCTGCTCGTCTTCGTCATCATGGGACCGATCGAGGTGCTGCTGCCGTTCGCCGTGAAAGACCAGACGGGCGGCGGCGCCGGTGCGTTCGCCCTCGCGCTCGCCGCCTTCGGCGTGGGCGGCGCGATCGGCTCCCTCGCCGTCGCCTCGATGCGGCTGCCTCGGCGCTACCTGACGCTCATGATCCTGGCGTGGGGCTTCGGATGCCTCCCGCTCGCGATCATCGGCTTCACCTCGTGGCTCTGGGTGATGGTCGTGGCGCTCTTCATCTGCGGTGTGCTGTTCTCGGCCGCGAGCGTGGTGTGGGGCACGCTGCTGCAGCGGCGCGTGCCGCCCGCGATGCTCGGCCGGGTGTCGAGCCTCGACTTCTTCGTCTCGCTCGCGCTCATGCCGATCTCGATGGCCGTCGCCGGGCCGGTGGGCGAGTGGATCGGCATCGCGCCGGCCTTCCTCATCGCGGGGCTCGTGTCGCCGCTGCTCGCGATCGGCACGCTGGCGATCGCCCGCCTCGGCCGAGACGAGCTCGCGCATCCCCTCGACGCCGCGGTCGACGCCGTGCCGGTGACCGGCGCGGAGGCCGCGGCAGGGTTCGAGCCGCCCGTCGACGAGTCCGAGGCCCGGTGAGGGGGTCGACGTCGCCCGTGCATCGTGCGAGTCTGGGCAGCACGCACGTGAGAGGGGATCATGATGGTCACGGTTCGAGATGCGTTTCCGGGATTCAGCGTCGACGACGTCGAGGCGGCCCGCGAGTTCTACGGCTCGAGGCTCGGGTTGCCGGTGGGCGATGAACCCGGCGCCGGGGCGCTGCGCGTCACGCTGCCGTCGGGTCAGGGGGTCTTCATCTACCCGAAGCCGAATCACGCGCCGGCGAGCTTCACGATCCTGAACCTCGTGGTCGACGACATCGATCGCGCTGTCGACGAACTGAACGCGGCGGGTGTGGTGACGAAGATCTACACCGCTCCCGATGACTTCGGCACCGACGAGCGGGGCATCGCCCGTGGTTCCGTCACCGGGCAAGGGCCCGACATCGCCTGGTTCACCGATCCGGCCGGAAACGTGCTGAGCGTGCTCACGGCCTGAGCGTGCTCAACGCCTGAGCGTGCTCAGCTCCCGGTCGGGGCAGTCGTGATCGACTGCTCGAGGGCGCCGCGGAGTTCGGCGCCGATCGCCGTCATGCGCTCGAGCACGTCGTCGCGCAAGTCGACCTCATCGCCCCAGTTCGCGAGCACTGCCCACGCCAGTCCGCCGTCGCCGCCCTCGACGTCGCACGTGCCGATGTCGATGCGGGCGGTGCTGATGGTGCCGGTCTTGTTGCGCAGCACGAAACCGTTCTCGGGCTCCGTGTGGGCGAGCGGATCGACGCCGAACGGAGCCGCGACCATCGACTGGTCGGTGTTGAGGGCGAGCCACCCGAGCACGCGAGCGGAGACCGCGGGCGACACGATGCGGCCTCGAGCGAGGTCGGCCATCAGTCGCACGAATTCGGCGGCGTTTCCGCGTGAGAGCGTCGGCGGATGCTGCGGACCGCGGTCTTCGCGCACCCGGTCGAGCAATGCGGAGGCGGTGAAGCCGAGCGATCGACCGGTGTCGCCGATGCGGTCGATGCCGAGGCGGCGCACGAGCACGTTGGTGGCGAGATTGTCGCTCACCGCGCCGATCAGCGCACAGGCGTCGCGGATGCTCAGCGCTCCGACGTCGAGCACGTGCCAGAGCCCGGAGTCGGCGACGAGGTCTTCGGGCAGCCGTTGCACCTGCTCGTCGAGGTCGAGTTCGCCGGCCTCCGCCTGGCGAGCCGCCTCGATCAGGAGGAAGACCTTGCCCACGCTCGCGGTCTTGAGGACGCGGTCGGCATGATGCGACCACAGCACCTCGCCGGTACCCGCGTCGGCGACCGCAGCCGACCATTCGACCGAGCCCAGCCTCGCTGCGTCGGCCGTGATTGCCGCGTCGAGCCCCTGCACGTTCCACTGCTGCGCCATCGCGGCTCCTCACCTCGTCGCGGCTTGCGGGTGACACGATACCCAACCGCCTGTTACGCACCGTATCATCGAGCAACGCTGCCGTGTTGTGCGCGCCGGGTTCGCTGCACTGACCTAGAACAGCCGGGAATCGACCTGATTGATCAACGGTTGTATCGGCTCCATGCGAAACGTAAGATGCCAGATTCGACCATTGGATTCCAGCTTGACCGCTTCAGAACTCGGCCCGCTCGCTCCAGGAGCGCGCGTCGCCATCGTTGCCCCGAGCGGGCCGCCGCCGTCGGAACTGCTCGCCCGATCGCTCGACCTGCTCGTCGAGTGGGGACTCGATCCGGTCGTGTTCCCGAGCGCCACGGCGACGCATCCGCGTGCGCGGTACCTCGCCGGGCCTGACGCGCAGCGGGCCGCAGACCTCCAAGCGGCGTGGTGCGACGAGACCATCGATGCGGTGTTCTGCGCTCGCGGCGGCTACGGCTCCGTGCGGATGATCGACCTGCTCGACCGTGACGCGCTCGCCGCTGCGACGCCGAAGCCGTTGTACGGCAGCTCGGACGTGACGGGCATCCACGAGTACTGGCTCGAGCGACTCGGGCTGGCGACGTGGTTCACGCCGATGACGGCGACGGCAGCGCTGCTCGACGATGCGGAGGCCGTCGAGAGCCTGCGGCGTGCGGTCTTCGAGCCGGCCGGGGGTCGGCGCTTCACCGCATCGAGCGCCGAGACGCTCGTCGCGGGAGAGGTGACGGGCCGGCTCATCGGCGGCAACCTCAGCCTGCTCGCCATGACCCTCGGGGCGCACGGGCAACCGGTCGCCGATCACACTGGATGCATCGCACTGCTCGAAGACGTCGAGGAGGAGCCGTACCGTCTCGACGGCCTGCTGACCTCGCTCCTCAGGGCGGGCTGGTTCGACGGAGTCACGGGCATCGCCCTCGGGAGCTGGCACGACTGCGGCGACCTCGGCGAGGTGCGAGCGCTCGCCGAGGAGCTTCTCGCTCCGCTTGGGGTTCCGCTCGTGTGGGAGCTCGGATTCGGCCACGGACCGCGCGCCGCGAGCATTCCGCTCGGGGTCCGCGGGACGCTGCTGGCCGGCTCCGCACCCGAGCTCGTGATCGAGGCATGACCGGCTGACAGCGTGATTGTCCCCAATCCGGGGCTCCACAGGGGTGTCGCTCTTGGTGGTGCCCCCTTCGACCGTGCACGATTGCATCGGAAAGGGTGAAATGGCGCCAGATGATCTCGGGAGTCCGCACGAACGATACGACGCGCGCGTGCAGCGACGCTCTGCGGTGCTGCTGAAGCGACGCATCGTCGAGCAGGAGCGAGAGCACTTCCTCGCCGCCCTCGAATGGGCTCACGACGAGGGTGCCTTCGAGCGCATCGCCGCGGCGATCGTGGCCTCACGTCGCCGGTTCATCCTCGGCGCGGCGAAGTCGTTCACCTACGCCTCGCTGCTCGCGATGGACCTGAGCGCGGGGCTCGCGAACGTGTCGCTCATCGACGGCACCATCGTGCGGCCGCTCGACGTGCTGAGCGACGTGCGTTCGACCGACGTGCTCGTCGCGATCTCGCTCTCGCGGTACCGCAAGTACACGGTCGACATCGCACGTCGGTTCGCCGAGGCGGGCGGAACGGTGATCGTCATCACGGATTCGGCCGATGCGCCGCTCGCCGATGTGGCGCAGGAGCTGCTCATCGTCGACACCGAAAGCGCATCGTTCGCCAACTCGCCGACGTCGGTCGCCCTCGTCATCCACCTGCTCGTCACATTGACGACCGCGAGCGCGAAGGGCGCAGGGCGTCGTCTGCAGGAACGCGACCGACTGAGCGAGAGCCTCGACCTGTACTACGACTGAGGCGGCACCACGACTGAGGCCGGCAGCGGCCGCCGGAGCTCGCGTCAGTCGGCGTCGCCGGAGGCCTCGAGCTGGCGACGCAGTTCGGGGTCGAGATCGGCGCCGGTGGTCGAGACGAGCTCGTACGCAGTGAGTTCGCGCGGCGCCTCTTCGATGCCCGAGAGCGGTGCGAGCACCTTCGACTCGTCGAGCGCGCCGAGCTTGCGAGCCGTCGGCAGCACCTGGCGCTCGAGGGAGCCGACGAAGGCGTTGTAGTCCTTCACGCTCCGCTCGATCGTGCGACCGAGCTTCTCGATGTGGCTCGCCGTGGTCGAGAGGCGGGAGTAGAGCTCACGGCTGAGGTCGAACAGGGTCTTCGCCTCGTTGGTGAGCACGTCTTGCTGCCACGAGAACGCGACCGTCTTCAGCACCGACCACAGGGTGACGGGGGAGGCGAGCGCGACCCGCTTCGAGAACGCGAACTCCATGATCGTGGGGTCGGCCTCCATGGCTGCTGAGACGAGGGACTCGCTCGGAATGAACGCGATGACGAGCTCGGGGGAGGCGTCGAGGCCGTTCCAATAGCCCTTCGTGCCGAGTGCCGTGACGTGCGCGCGCACCGCGGCGACGTGCTGCTTCATGAACTCGGCACGCCGAGCCCCCTCGGCTCCGGTCGCGGTGGCCGGAATCTGGCTCGCCTCGAGGTAGGCGTTGAACGGCACCTTCGCGTCGACGGCGATCGACTTGCCGCCGGGCAGGCGCACGACCATGTCGGGTCGGCCGTGGCCCGAGTCGCTCGTGATGCTCGACTGCACGTCGAAGTCGACCCGCTCGATGAGACCGGCCGCCTCGACGACGCTGCGCAGCTGGGTCTCGCCCCAGACGCCGCGGGTGCTGTTGGAGCGAAGGGCCGACGCCAGGGACTCCGCCGTGGATCGGAGTCGTTCTTCGGACTCGGCGGCGGACTTCAACTGCTGGGTCAGCTCGCCGTGCTGGAGCGTGCGCTGGCTCTCGAGCTGCGTGACCTTCGACTGCATCTCGGTGAGCGACTGCTTCACGGGGGCGAGCGCCTGGAGGACCTTGCTCTCGGCGGCGTCTCGCGCCTCGCGGGCCTGGACCTCGGCGCGCTGGCGCTCGACGAGCTCGCGGTACTGCTGCTGCGCCGAGAGGATCTGCTCGCGGAGCGCCTCTGCGGTGGCCTGGGTGGAGGCGAGTTCTTCTCGGAGCACGGCCTTCGCGGCCTCTTCGCCGACGCGGACCTCGGCGAGCCGGGCCTGCAGGCGCGCCTCGACGAGTGCCGGGTCTTCGGCGACGGGTGCCTCGGCCGCGGCCTGCGCACCACGGCGCTGCAGCACGAGGGCCGCCACGAGGGCGCCGAGCGCGATGCCGACGAGGAGGCCGATGAGGAGGGCGAGGATGTCCATGTCCACAGTGTCGCAGGGCCCGCAGACATCGCCCGCCCACGGCCTCGGCGGGCCGCTACTGCAGGGCCATTGGGCCGTGCGCCGCGCGGTCGTCGCGCGTGGCGACGGGCCCGATCGCGCCGACCTTCACGCGCGTGATGTGCGCGAGCCGGTCGAGGTCGTCGACCTCGTGACGGGCCGCGGAGTGCACGATGATCGCGGCGCAGGCCTCGGCATCGGCGAGCGCGTCGTGGTGGGAGAAGCCCTCGAAGCCCGCGGCCATCGCCGCGACCGGCAGCCGGTAGGACTCGAGGTGGTAGGTGCGCCGGGCGACCTGCAGGCTGCAGAGGTAGCGGAAGTCGGGCACGTCGAACCCGAGCGCCGTGGAGGTCTTCGCGATGACGCCCATGTCGAAGCCCGCGTTGTGGGCGACGAGCATGTCGTCGCCGGCGAACTCGCGCAGCGCCGGCAGGTGCACGGACCAGTCGTCGGCGTCGGCGACCATCTCGGGGGTGATGCCGTGGATGCGCACGTTCCACTCCGAGAACTCGTTGTGCGGGAACGGCGGGCGGATGTAGCGATGCTCGCGCTCGACGACCCGGCCATCTCTCACCTTCACGAGCCCCACCGAGCAGGCGGAGGCGCCAGAGGAGTTGGCGGTTTCGAAGTCGATCGCGGTGAAGTCCACTGGCACACAGGCATCGTCGCACGCCGCGCCGACACCGCCCGCCGCCCGCGCCGCGAACCGCGAGGTTGACGGATGCCCCGGGCTGGGCGTGGAATGGCGGTGGCCCGGCTTCGCCGGGGCGACGTGAGCAGGCCGGTGAGAAGAGGATCGCGATGAATGAACGACCCGAGGTGGCCGAGCGCCGCGAGCACGGACTCGTCGCCGACCCCTCAGACCCCGCGACGCGGGTCAGTGCGCGTTCGTTCGGCGCCGCGGCATCCGTCTACCATCAGGCTCGGCCCGGCTACCCGGCCGAGGCGATCGCCTGGCTCATCGGCGACGCGACCCGCGTGCTCGACCTCGGCGCGGGCACCGGCAAGCTCACCGAGGCGCTCGTCGCGCTCGATCGCGAGGTGATCGCGGTCGACCCCGTCGAGGAGATGCTCGAGGAGCTCGAGGTCGCGGTGCCCGGCGTTCCGCGCCTCCTCGGCACCGCGGAGGAGATCCCGGTCGAGGACGACGCCGTCGATGCGGTGGTGGCGGGGCAGGCATGGCACTGGTTCCAGCCCGAACGCGCGATCCCCGAGATCGCACGGGTGCTGAAGCCGGGCGGCGTGCTCGGACTCGTCTGGAACAGCCGCGACACGCGCGTCGACTGGCTCCGCGAGGCGGGCGGGATCATGCACGAACGGCATGACGCGAGCGCCACCTTCGAGAGCTACGTGAACGTCGGGCCGCCGTTCGGCGAGATCGTCGAGCACACGGTGGAGTGGGGGGCGCGGATGTCGCGGGAGGCGTTCCTCGACCTCGTTCGATCGCGGAGCTACTACATCACGTCGTCGCCCGAGGAGCAGCAGGCGACGATCGGCGCGCTCGAGACCCTGCTCTCGACGCACCCCGACCTCGCGGGCGCTGAGGAGCTCGTCGTGCCGTATGTGACCCGCTGCTTCCGCACCTCGCTCACCGACTGAGGGATCGGGTCGGCGCCGGAGCGCGGCGCGAGCCGACCCCGGAGAGCCCGTATCCTGACCTGATGCATCGCGGACGGGCGTACCTGGCACTCACGCTCGCCAGCCTCTTCTGGGCGGGCAACTACATCTCCGGCGAGATGGTCACCGCCGAGATCAGCCCGGTCTCGCTCACCTTCTGGCGATGGGCCTTCGCGGCGCTCCCGCTGCTCGTGCTCGCGTGGGCGATCGAGCGGCCCGACTGGCGTGGGGTCGTTCGCGAGTGGCCGTGGCACCTGCTGCTCTCGGTGCTCGGGCTCACCGGGTACACGCTCTTCCTCTACACCGCGCTGGGCCTCACCGGTGCGGTCACCGCATCGGTGATCTCGGCGATCAACCCGGCGACGATCGCGCTCGCCGCTGCGATCTTCCTGCATGAGCGCCTGCGCGGCGTGCAGATCGTCGGCCTCGTCGTCGCGTTCCTGGGCGTCACCGTCGTGCTCACGGGAGGCGACGTGCTCGCCGTGCTGCGGCAGGGATTCCGGATCGGCGACCTCCTGGTCGTCGGCGCCGTCATCGTCTGGAGCGCCTACGTGATCGTGTCGCGGCGGCTCGCGACGCCGCCGATCACGGCGACCGCCGTGCAGGCCGTGATCGCGGTCGTGACGATGCTGCCGCTCGTCGCCGCCGTGGGCGTCGCCCTGCCGACCTCGGCGGGCGGCATCGCGGGGCTCGCCTACATCGTGATCTTCCCGTCGATGCTCGGCTACGCGCTCTGGAACCTCGGTGCCGCGGCGGTCGGCCCGGCTCGCGCCGGAATCTTCCTGAACCTGCTGCCCGTCTTCACCGTGCTCATCGCACTCGTGCTCGGCCAGTCGCTCGAACCCGTCGCGATCGCGGGCGGAGCGCTCGTGCTGCTCGGCGTCTACCTGACGCTCAGGGTCGGGCGAGCCAAGCGAGCGGATGCCGCGACCGACCTGCCGGTGCGTTAGACGCCCGAGCGGGCGCCGGTCGGGATCAGCCGGCGGCGGTGAGACGGCCGAGCACGAGATCCCACCCGCTGTCGTACCCGAGCCGTGCGGCCTCGCCGTCGCCCCGGTGCGCCCATCCGTCGTGCGTGAGCCGCACGACCGTGCCTCCGTCGTCGGGCTCGAAGCCGACGACGACCGAGGTCGCCTCATCGGGCGAGCCGCCCGGATGCCAGGTGAATGCCACCCGGGCAGGCGGATCCCAATGCGTGACGGTGCCCCACACGCTGGAACTGCCGTCTCGCAGGCGTTCGACGATCTCGCCGCCCGCATGTCCGGGGAACGTGACATCGACGGCGTCCTCGAGGCCGACGGAGAAGGCGTCGAGCGGCCACCACGACGACATCCGTGCGGTGAACAGGGCGAACGCCTCGGGCTGGGGGAGCGGGACGCGCACGGTCTTCACGATCGCGTCGAGGCTCGGGTGCTTCATGACGGTCTCCTTGACTCCTGCTCCGCCTGCTCGGCGAAGCGGTTGAGGGCGGTCGTCCAGAATCCGTCGAGCCATGAGCGGAGCGCGTCGACGCCCGGGTCGTCGAGGCGGTACACGTTGCGTGTGCCGACCGACTCGCGTGCGACGAGCCCGCTCTCGGCGAGGACCCGCAGATGCTGCGAGACCGCAGGCCTGCTCACGGGCAGGCGTTCGGCGAGTTCTCCGACCGCGTGGGGCCGGTCGCCGAGCAGCTCGATGATGCGACGTCTGGTCGGGTCGCCGAGCGCGTTCAGGACTTGGTAAGCCTCCACGAACGGTAAGCTATCACTTACGGGTTGGAACGGCAACGGTTCGGGACGAGCTCCGGAGGTGCCCGGACCGCCTGGGAGGTGCGTGCCGGTACGATAGACCCCCGTGGCTCTCACTATCGGCATCGTCGGCCTGCCCAACGTCGGCAAGTCCACCCTCTTCAACGCCCTCACCAAGAACCAGGTGCTCGCGGCGAACTACCCGTTCGCGACGATCGAGCCCAACGTGGGCGTGGTGAACCTGCCCGATCCGCGGCTCGAGACGCTCGCCGGCATCTTCGGTTCGGAGCGCATCCTGCCCGCCGCGGTGTCGTTCGTCGACATCGCCGGCATCGTGCGCGGCGCGTCGGAGGGTGAGGGGCTCGGCAACAAGTTCCTCGCCAACATCCGCGAGGCCGACGCGATCGCACAGGTCGTGCGCGGCTTCGAAGACGCCGACGTCGTGCACGTCGAGGGCACGGTCGACCCGAAGTCCGACATGGAGACCATCAACACCGAGCTGATCCTCGCCGACCTCGAGACGCTCGAGCGCGCCATCCCGCGGTTCGAGAAGGAGATCAAGGGCAAGAAGCTCGACCCCTCGGTGCTCGAGGCCGCGAAGGCCGCTCAAGACGTGCTGCAGCGGGGCACGCCGCTCTCCGCGGCATCCGTCGACCTGACCCCCGTCAAGGAGCTCGGCCTGCTCACGGCCAAGCCCTTCATCTACGTGTTCAACGTCGACGAGACCGTGCTGACCGATGACGCCAAGAAGGCCGAGCTCGCGGCGCTCGTCGCGCCCGCCGAGGCCGTGTTCCTCGACGCGAAGATCGAGTCGGAGCTCATCGACCTCGACCCCGCGGATGCCGCGGAACTGCTGGCCTCGACCGGCCAGGAGGAGTCCGGCCTCGACCAGCTCGCTCGCATCGGCTTCGACACGCTCGGGTTGCAGACGTACCTCACGGCCGGCCCCAAGGAGTCGCGCGCGTGGACGATCCACAAGGGCGACAAGGCACCGCAGGCTGCCGGCGTGATCCACACCGACTTCGAGCGCGGCTTCATCAAGGCGGAGGTCATCTCGTTCGAGGACCTCGTCGAGACCGGTTCGGTCGCCGAGGCCCGCGCGAAGGGCAAGGCCCGCATGGAGGGCAAGGACTACGTCATGCAGGACGGCGACGTCGTGGAGTTCCGCTTCAACGTGTAATTCGTCCCGATCGGGGATTCTGCGACAAGAACGGCATTGTCTCCGGTGATTGCCAGCGCCGCTGGATCGGACGCTCCGGTGACGGATATGCTTCAGCCAGCACGAGGAGTGGCGCTCCGTGACCGCCGGACAACTTCTCATTCGCCTGGGGTTCGTTTGTATCGTCCGTGCGTTGGGGGGCTTCGTCTGTGAGTGAGATCATCGTCGAGCCGAGCCCGGCAAAGAGGCGTGGCTTGCGGTGGTGGATATGGGCGCTGATCGCACTCGCGGCGGTGGTCGTGCTTTCAATCCCCGTTCTGGGCATGTTCAGCTACATCGGTCATAGCCTGAGCGAGACGAGTCCGGACCAGCCGTTCATCGAAGGTTCGCCGCAGCAGCCGGATGCGACGGCTCCACTCACGTGCCTCCAACGGTGCTTCGAGCTGGACGCCGCGACGCGGATGGCGGTCTCCGCCGAAGACGTGGCCCACCTGTCGATCCAAGATGAGCGCTACGGCGTGGGGGCGTTCGAGCCGAGCACTGTGGCCGCGGTTGCGCCGGCCGCAGGGGAGCAGTGGCTCGCGCTCGGAGGAGACGAGGAATGCGCGTTCCTACCGGCCAACGCGCCGTATATCGCTGCCGGGCCCGGTAGCGACTCGGCAGACCCGATCAGCTGGGTGCAGACGTGGGAGACCGGCGACGAGGTGGTCGACATCGCGGCCCGCGCCTTCCCGACGACTGAGGAAGCCAGCGAGTTCATGCGCGACCTCCACGAGCGAGTTGCTGCCTGCCCCTGGCAGGACTTGGACATACCGACAGAGGGCGGCCTTGATTCCAGTCTCGTGCAGGTCACATCGCAAGCGGCCATCGACGTGCCGAACGAGGTCGCCGCAGTGGGATGGGTGCGCGAGGGGAGCTCAGGTCCTCGCTGGCGGTCGTACGTGTGGGACCTGCAGCGCGCCAATCTCGTTGTCCAAGTGCGTGTCCTCACGGACGGGCGCATCCTCGAGCAGCAGGTGGCGACGTTCGCCGAACTCCTGGCTGGGCGACTGGGTGACCTTGAAGCGGCAACGCTCTGAATGCGTTCGACGTGCACAACATCAGGTCAACGTGCGTTGGAAGCCAGAGGTTGTTCACTGACGCACGTGGTGGAGTTCCGCTTCAACGTGTGACGGCGCTCAGCCGAGCTCCTCGGCGAGTCCGACGAGAATGCCTTCGGGGCCGCGCACGTAGCAGAGGCGGTACACGTCCTCGTAGCGGACCACCTCGGTGCTGACGAGTTCGGTGCCGTGCCCGCGCAGACGGTCGAGGGTCGCATCGAGATCGTCCACTGCGAACATGACGCGCAAGTAGCCGAGCGCGTTCACGGGCGCGTTCCGATGGTCGGCGACGACCGCCGGTTCGATGAATCGCGAGAGCTCGATTCGACTGTGGCCGTCGGGCGTGCGCATCATCGCGATCTCGACGCGCTGATTTCCGAGGCCCGTGACACGGCCGGCCCATTCGCCCTCGACGACGGTCTGCCCCTCGAGCTCGAGTCCGAGTTCGCGGAAGAACTCGATCGCCGCTGCGAGGTCTTCGACGACGATGCCGACGTTGTCCATCTTCACGGTCATGGAGTCACCCTACAGAGGTGAACTCCGCGGGTCAGCGGCCCTGGCGCTTCTTGTAGGGCTTCGGCTTCCCCTTCACGATGGGGGCGCGGCCCTTGCCCTTCGAGGCCTTCGCCTTGCCGCCTGCCTTCACGACGGGCTTCTCGACGGGAGCGGGCGCCGCGGCGATCTCCGCCCTCGCCTCGTCGAGGAGGAGGACGCCGACCTTGGTCAGCTGGGTCTCGCCCTGCCGGGTGAAGAGCGGGTGCCCGACCTCGGCCTCGAGCTTCTCGATCGACGAGTAGAGCGAAGCGAGCGGAATGCCGAGGGCGTCTGCGGCTCGCGGGAAGTGCAGCTCCTCGGCGACTGCGACGAAGCGCCGAAGCAGGATGATGTTCACGGGGAGCCTTTCGTCGGCCAGCGCGAATCGCGGCCCTTCCTCAGGGTACGTGAGTCGGTGCTCGACGCAGCACGATTGGACGGGACCGCGCTGCCGCCGGGATACTCGTTGCGAGCTCCGCGCAGCGCCGAGTTCGCCGCCGAGAGAAACGAGTCGCCCCTGATGATCACCGTGCACCTGCGCTACGAGATCGACGCCGACAAGCTCGCCGAGTTCCGCGAGTACGGGGAGCGCTGGATCCGCCTCGTCAACCGGCTCGGCGGCGTGCACCACGGCTACTTCCTGCCGAGCGAGGGCGACAGCGACGAAGCGTTCGCGCTGTTCACGTTCCCGTCGCTCGCCGACTACGAGCAGTACCGTCTGGCCGCAGCCGACGACGCCGAATGCATCGAGGCGTACGAGTTCGCCGTCGAGACGAAGTGCATCCGGCGCTACGAGCGACGGTTCCTCTCGCCGGTCTTCGACTGAGGCGCGGCTACGCGGACGCGTCGTTGCAGGTGACGTCGGCGAACCAGGAGGAGGCGTACTCGTCGTTGCCGTAGACGACCGGCGTCAGTTCGCCTGCTGCCACGTCGAAGTAGCGGAGCGTTTGGACGTAGTCGGGAGTCCGCTGCTCGACCGTCTCCCCGAAGCCGATCGAGACGATCATGATCTCGCACGCGCTCTCGGGGATGAGCGCGGCCATCCAGCACCCCTGATCGAACTCCGCCGAGCACTGATCGACGTAGCGGGCATCGGAGTAGTACTCGATGGCGGCCGGGAACGTGAACCCCATCTCCGATGCGGAGTAGCGATCGACGCCCGTGGCATTCGAACTCTCCTCGAACTGCGAATCGGCGAGTTCGGTGAACCGCTCGGTGAGTGCCGTGACGCCGAAGGCGAGCCCGACGATGAGCCCGATGACGACGACGGATGCGCCTGCGGCGATCCCAGCGATCCAGCCCTTCGAGAGACCGCGCCGTGGAGCAGGGCTCCCCGGAGCCACGGGCCCGGAGGCGGGGTATTCGGCCAGAAGGGTCGCGCGAGCCTGCTGCAGCGTCGTCGCCCACCGGTCGGCCGCCTGTCGACTGCCGGCGTCGGGATAGCGTGACGGATGCCGCGCCCAGGCGGCGGCGCGGTACGCCGCATCGATGCTCTCGGAGGTCAGCGGGATCGCCGGGTCGAGGTTCAATGCGGCACGAGCGGCGATGGATTCCACGACGAGATCATATGGGCCGGCGGAGGCGCGCAGCACCGCGAGTTCTCACGGGATCAGGCGACGTGCTGCGCCGCCCCGCCGAGACCGCCGCCGAGCACTCGACTGATCGCCTCTGGAGCGGCCGTGAACCGCCCTTCTGCGCCGTCGTCGGCGACGTAGTGCACGCGGATGCCACGGCCGACGCGCGCGAGCTTGGTGACCTCGTAGCTGCGGCCCGAGACGTTGACGAGCGTGTCGCCCACGGCGAGGTGCCGGGTCTCTCGCAATTCGATCGTCGTCATAGTGAGAGTGTCTCAGTACCCACCGACATCCTGTCGCTGACCGATCGTGCGCACCGCAGGGCCGATCGGGTGTCCTACCCTCGACGCATGCCCGTCTCCGAGTACGTCACCGAGATCCGTCGCCATATCGGCACGCAACTGCTGATGCTGCCGGGCGTCACGGCCGTCATCACCAACGAACGCGGCGAGTACCTCCTCGCCAGGCATGTCGACGGCGATCGCTGGGGCTTCGTCGGCGGCGCCGTCGAGCCGCGCGAGGAACCGCGGGATGCACTGATCCGAGAGGTGCGCGAAGAACTCGGCACCGAGGTCGAGATCCACTCGATCCTGGGAGCCTACGGCGGGCCCGACCTCGTCACCACGTACGACAACGGCGATGTCGTCGCGTACGTCACCACGGCCTATCGCTGCCGCATCCTCGGCACCCCCGAGCTCGAGGCCGAAGAGCTCTCGCAAGCAGGGTGGTTCGATGCGCCGTCGATCCCGGCCCTCCCTCGATTCGCGTGGATCGACCGGGTCATCGCCGATGCGGAACGGTCGTGACGTCGATCCGGGGCTAGCCTTCGTCGGCGAGGAACGGTTCGAGCGCGGCGAGCACCGGCGACCGGCCGAGTTCGATGTGCGTGTACGCCTGCGCGGCGGCGAGCTCGGCGTTGCCGGCGACGAGCGCATCGTAGAGCTCCACGTGTTCGAGCACCTGCTCGTCTTCGCGGGCGTCATGGGTCAACTGGAAGATCCACTCCATGCGGCCGAGCATGGGCTTGAGGCTCCGCACGAGCAGGCTGTTGCCGCTCAGCCGCACGACCTCCTCGTGGAAGTCCAGGTTCGACGAGATCCCCGCCGACTCCTCACCGGCCGAGAAATGACGTTGCGAGCGCGTGAGAACCGCTTCGAGCCTCGCCGGTGACGCGAGGCCGTCGCGCAACCGCGTCGCCGCGTGCCGGGTGGCGAACGGCTCGATGCAGAGGCGGGCGTCGAAGAGCTCCTCGATGTCGCGGCGCGTCACCCGGCGAACGACCGCCCCGCGATGCGGTTCGGTCGCGATGAATCCTTCGGCCTCGAGCCGCTGCAGCGCTTCTCGAACCGGAACGCGAGAGACGGCATAGCGCTCGGACAGGTCGCGTTCCTTGAGCCTCGCTCCTGGGGCGGGCTCACCGGCGATGATCGAGCGGAGCAGGGCGCGGTAGACCCCGTCGGCAAGGGCCTCCCGATCGACGTCGTCGACCGCCGCGGGGGGTTCGTGCTGCACACTTCCTCCTCGAGCATCCGTCGGGAACCTGGTCGTGATCGACTCGTCACCCCGCATCGGAGGCGGGGCTGATCGCCGAAAACGGTTCGCGCAGGCACACTCTATCGCCATCGACGTTTCGTATACCAAATCTGGTACCGTCGCCCGAAAGCCTGCCGATCGGTCGGCAGGGAAGCGTTCGATGGTTGAGGAGAGTGGATCGTGACGGTTGCTGGCAATGCGGCGGGCAGGAACATCGGGGGCCTCGTGGTCCTGACGGAGAGCACGTCGAACGGACTCGTGTTCGTCGATCCGGCGAAGCGCGCGAACGCGGTGGTCGACCGCATCGAAGTGGGTGCGGCGCCGTGGGCGGTCGCCGTGCACGAGGGGAGCCGGCGGGCGTACGTCTCGACGGCGGAGGGGCTCGCGGTCGTCGATCTCGAGCGCCGTGAGCGCATCGCGCTGGTGCCGTACCTCGACCAGCCCGACGTCGTCGAGTACGGCGAGGAGCGGCCTGGTGGCACGGGAGCGGTGGTCACTCCCGACGGTGCATCCGTCTACGTTGCGGTCGCACGGGCGGGCAGGACGTCGACGGTCGAGCTCTTCGATGTCGGAGCCGGCGGGTTCGTGCGATCGCTCGAAGTGGGCCTGCGGCCCTTCGACCTGCAGATCTCGCCGCGGGGCGACGAGATCTACACGATCGACCACGATTCGTTCACCGTGCACACGATCAGGCTGGACGGCCACGAGGTGCTGCGGGCGGAGGTGGCGCCGTTCGGCACCGACGGCGGGCTGATGTCGCACCAGAAGCCGCACTACGCCGCGGTTGCCGCCGACGGCCGGTTGTTCATGCCGTACCAGGGGCGCGGGCTCGTGATCTTCGATCCGTCGACCCAGGCCTACGAGACCGAGCCGATGACGGGTGACACCCATCAGCACGGAGTCGGACTGACGGAGGACGGACGTCTGCTCGTCGTGGGCGTCGGGGCGATCGGCGGTGCGACGCAGGGGCCGAGCCTGACGATCCGCGAACTCGCGCACGGGCAGGAGCTGCTCGTGCCGCTCGAGAAGGGACACGAGAACGTGTTCGAGTGGGTGAGCACCGTCGACGGACGCGCGAAAGCGGTGCTGACCGGCGGTTCCACGAGTCGTGGGCCATGGGACGGGTTGACGGTCATCGACCTCGAGACGCTCGAGCAGTACGAAGTCCCGGTTCCCGGTCGCCCCCAGATGGGCGCGCTCATCGCCGCCTGAGGTACGTCTTCGGGTGCGCGAGCGGGTGGTTCCGGCGGGAATTCGAGCGGCTTGACTTGCGCCGACGGATCTTGCAAACTAGCCCGCAACACGATTTGGTATACCAAATCACGGAGGTACGTCTCATTCCAACGGAGGAACACGATGAAGGTACGGGCCGTCGGCGCCGTCGCAGCGATGCTGCTCGGAGCCACGATGTTTGCCGGCTGCATGGCCACACCGACCACCGGCTCGGGTGATGCCGCGGCCGGCGGTGGCGACGTGCGGCTGGCGCTCGCCGCGGAGCCGAGCAACACGGATCCGATCATGACGCGGTCGATCGCCGCGTGGAACATGTACTACGCCCTGTACGACGGCCTCACGCGCATCGCCGCAGACGGCGCGATCGAACCGGGCCTCGCCGAGTCGTGGGAGCACAACGACGACCTGACGGTCTGGGACTTCACGATCCGCGAGGGCGTCGAGTTCCACAATGGCGAGCCGCTCACCGCCGGGGACGTCGTGTACACGTACTCGACCATCCTGGCCTCCGACACCTCGACGAATCGACCGGCGATCGCCATGGTCGAGACGATCGAGGAGCTCGACGGGGGCATCGTCCGGTTCACGCTCAAGAACCCCTTCAGCGCCTGGATCAACCAGGTCGCGACGATCGGCATCGTGCCGGAGGACGTCTACGCGGCCGAGCAGGAGCAGTTCGTCGAGCACCCGGTCGGCACCGGTCCGTTCTCCTTCGTCTCGTGGAACCACGGCGTCGACTACACCGTCGAGCGCAATGACGAGTACTGGGGCACGCCGGCCGAGGCCGAGACGGTCACGTTCGCCTTCGTCGGCGCGGAGGACGCGCGGGTCACGGGCGTCGAGTCCGCAACGCTCGATGCAGCCGTGATCCCCCCGAACCAGGTGCCGGTGCTCGAAGGATCGACACGGGCCTCCGTCATCGAGAGCCCGTCGAACCAGGTCGTCTTCCTCGGCATCAACACGACGGCGGGGGTGCTCGCCGACGAGCGGATCCGGCAGGCGATCAGCCTCGCGGTCGACCGGGATGCGATCATCTCGACGCTGCTGGGCGGACTCGGCACGCTGAACGGCCAGCTGGTCGCCGAAGGCGTGACCGGATACGTTCCGGACTTCGCCACGCCGGAGTACGACGTGGAGGCTGCCGAGGCGTTGCTGGCGGAAGCCGGCTACGCGGGCGAGGAGATCCCGCTCGAGTACACGACCGTCGGGGGACTGCCGATGAGCGCGGAGGTCGCGCAGGCGATCTCGGGATACCTCGGGGCGGTCGGCCTGAACGTGAAGCTCGTGGGTGCCGAGCAGGCCAGTCAGAGCCTCTCGATCGCCAACCACGAGATCGCGGGCCTGTACCTGAGCTACTGGTCGCCCTCGAGCATGGACGGTGACGTCGTCGTGAACCAGCTCCTCGCCGGTGGGCCGGAGGACTACGCTCGCGACCCGGAGATGGCGGCGCTCTACCTGGAACAGCAGGCCGCGCCCGAGGCCGAGCGCGCTCAGGTGTTCGAGGAGATCTGGACGGCGAACGCCGAGCGCGTCTACCACGTGCCGCTGTACACGTCGTCGTTCACGTACGCCGTGAACCCGGGCCTCGAGTGGACGCCCGCGGTCGACGGGATCTTCCGCGCGAGCGAGGTCGCGCTCGGAAGGTGATCGACATCGTCC
>NZ_JBHURI010000047.1:0-32023 GCF_042673425.1 Agromyces sp. NPDC056965
CAGAGGGCGGCCCGATCGGGCCGCCCTTCGTCGTTCGTGCGTGGAGCTACGCCTCGACGAGGGCGCGCTTGACGATGCTCGTGAAGAAGCCGAGTCCGTCGACGCCGGAGCGCATCGCGGCAGCGGTGTCGGGGCCGAAGCCGGGCTCGACCGCGTGCTCGGGGTGCGGCATGAGGCCGACCACGTTGCCGCGGGCGTTCGAGATGCCCGCGATGTCGCGGAGCGAGCCGTTGGGGTTCACGTCGACGTAGCGGAAGACCACTCGGCCCTCGCCCTCGAGCCGGTCGAGCGTCTCGTCGGAGGCGATGAAGCCGCCCTCGCCGTTCTTCAGCGGGATCGTGATCTGCTGCCCGGCCTCGAAGTCGTCCGTCCAGTCGGTCGCGGCGTTCTCGACCGTGAGCACCTGGTCGCGGCAGATGAAGGAGCCGTGGTCGTTGCGGATGAGCCCGCCCTCGAGGAGGCCGGCCTCGGTCAGCATCTGGAAGCCGTTGCAGATGCCGAGCACCGGCATGCCGGCGTTCGCCGCGTCGACGACCTCGGTCATGATCGGGCTGAGCGACGCGATCGCGCCGCAGCGCAGGTAGTCGCCGTAGCTGAAGCCGCCGGGCAGGATCAGCGCGTCGACGCCCTCGAGGTCGTGCGAACCGTGCCAGAGTGCGACGGGCTCGCCTCCGGCGAGGCGTACCGCGCGCTGCGCGTCGCGGTCGTCGAGCGAGCCGGGGAAGGTGATGACGCCGATGCGCATGGCGGGCCCGCTCAGTGCGTCTCGCCGGCGGGGGCGCCGAAGCCGTCGGCCGTGGTGGATGCCGCGTCGGACGCCTCTTCGGCGAGCTCCGCGTTCGTCACCTCGTAGTGGATGCCGACGACGTCTTCGATCACGCCGTTGGAGAGGATCTCTTCGGCGATCTGCTGCACCTGCTCGCGCAGCGCGTCGTCGACGGGGCCGTCGACGGTCAGTTCGAATCGCTTGCCGATGCGCACGCCGCTGAACCCGGTGCGTCCGGTGCGGGCGAGAGCGCCGGCGACGGCCTTCCCCTGGGGGTCGAGCAGTTCGGCTTTGGGCATCACGTCGACGACGATGGTGGGCACCGCGGTTCTCCGTCCGGTGTCGAAAGTGTGGATGCGTCGATTCTACCCGTGGCGCAGCGGCATCCCGTCACCGCTCGCGCGGGGTTGCGATCGGCATGTTCCGCGCGTACTATTCCGAGCGGAATAAACACCAACGAGACGTGATGGGAGCGCGGATGCCGCACCTCAACCCGCTCGCCTTCTCGGCGCTCGGCATGCTGATCGACGCTCCCATGCATCCATACGAGATGTACCAGCTCATGCTGGCCCGCCGGGAGGACCGCGTCGTCAAGGTCAGCGCTGGGTCGCTCTACCGCGCCGTCGAACGCCTCGCCCGCGACGGACTGATCGTCGAGAGCGCGACCGAGCGCATGGGCAACCGGCCCGAGCGCACCGTCTACACCGTGACGGAGGCCGGGCGCGCCGCGTTCGACGAGAGCCTCGAGGCGATGCTCAGCCGGAGCGTCAACGAGTTCCCCGAGTTCCCGCTCGCCATCGGCGAGGCGCACAACCTGCCGGCCGAGCGGGTCGTCGAACTGCTCGGTGTCCGCCTCGACGCCATCCGCGACGACATCGCCTGGTACGACGCGGCGATGGTGCGCATCGCCGACAAGGGCAAACCGAAGCACGTCGTGCTGAACGTCTACTACAGCCGGGCGATGCTCGCGGCCGAAGCCGAATGGCTCGCCGCGACGATCGCCGAACTCCACTCCGGCGAACTCGAGTGGCCGTCCGGCCGCTCGAGCGCCTCGCCCCAGACCTGATCCGTTCCGGAGGAACACATGCAGACCGAACGCAAGCCGTGGCCGGCCCTCTGGGCCCTCGTCATCGGCTTCTTCATGATCCTGGTCGACTCGACCATCGTCTCGATCGCCAACCCCGCCATCATGCGCGACCTCGGCACCGACCTCACCGCGGTGCTGTGGGTGACCTCCGCCTACCTGCTGGCCTACGCCGTGCCGCTGCTCATCACCGGTCGCCTCGGCGATCGCTTCGGCCCGAAGAACGTCTACCTCGTCGGCCTCGCCGTGTTCACGCTCTCCTCGCTCTGGTGCGGCCTCTCCGATGACATCACCATGCTGATCGTCGCGCGCGTCGTGCAGGGGCTCGGCGCTGCACTCATGACTCCGCAGACGATGGCCGTCATCACCCGCATCTTCCCGCCGCAGCAGCGTGGCGCGGCGATGGGCCTCTGGGGCGCCGTCGCCGGCGTCGCGACGCTCGTCGGCCCGATCCTCGGCGGTCTCCTGGTCGACTCGCTCGGCTGGGAGTGGATCTTCTTCGTCAACGTGCCCGTCGGCGTCGTCGCGTTCGTCCTCGCGGCGCGTCTCGTGCCGAAGCTCGAGACGCACCAGCACTCCTTCGACTGGCTCGGCGTCGTGCTGAGCGCGGTCGGCATGTTCCTCGTGATCTTCGGCATCCAGGAGGGCGCGACCTACGACTGGGGCACCATCGCCGGACCGATCAGCGTCTGGGGCCTGATCATCACGGGCCTCGTGGTGCTCGTCGCCTTCGTGGTCTGGCAGCACTTCAACCGCAAGGAACCGCTGCTGCCCCTCGACCTCTTCGCGGATCGCAACTTCGCGCTGTCGAATGCCGCGATCACCTTCGTCGGCTTCGCCATCGTCGCCATGCCGCTCCCGCTCGCGTTCTACTACCAGGTCGCTCGCGGACTCGAGCCCACGCAGGCCGCGCTCATGCTCGTGCCCATGGCGGTCGTGTCGGGCGTGATGGCGCCGTTCATCGGCCGCCTGACCGACCGAGTCGACCCGAAGTGGATCGCGTTCGCCGGCTTCACCATCACCGCCGCCGGCCTCGCTGCGATGTCGCTGCTCATCACTCCCGACGTGCAGCTCTGGGTGCTGCTCATCCCGGCCGCCTTCCTCGGCCTCGGCATGTCGGGCATCTGGGCGCCCCTCGCATCGACCGCGACGCGCAACCTGCCGCCGCACCAGGCGGGTGCCGGTTCGGGCGTCTACAACATGACCCGGCAGTTCGGCTCGGTCTTCGGCGCCGCGGCGATCACCGCGCTCATGAACGGCCGGCTCGAGGCGAACCTCCCCGGGTTCTCCGAGTCCGGCGGCGAGCAGTCGACGACGGCCGGCCAGGCGTTGCCGCCGCAGATCGCCGGTGGATTCACCGATGCGATGTCGCAGTCGCTGTGGCTGCCCGTCATCGGGTTCGCGATCGGCGCCGTGCTGGTGCTGTTCTTCGCCAAGCCCAAGGTGACGGTCGACTGGGAGCAGCGGGGCGCCGCCGCGCCGACGGAGGCCGCCGGTCCCGCGACCGGCTCGCTCACCGCCGTCGACTAGGGGCGGGCTCCGCGGCCGCCGTCACGTCACGCGAGCCCTGCGCGCTCCTGGAGCACCGTCTTCAGGGTGTCGCGCGTGGCGTCGAGCCCGCGGTGCACCTCTTCGAAGCTCGTCGAGAGCGGCGAGAGTCCGATGCGCAGGCCCCCGGGGTCGCGGTAGTCGGGGATCACGTCCTGCTGCCAGAGCCGCGCCGTGACCTCCCGCATCGCGGGGTGGTGCAGCGTGACGTGCCCGCCGCGCTCCTCGGGGTCGGCGGGGGAGGCGAGCGTCACGCCGAGGGGCGCGAGCCAGTCGTCGGCGAGGGTGATCGCGAACTCCGTGAGCGCGATCGACTTCTCGCGGAGCGCTGGCATGCCGGCCTCCTCGATCATCGCGAGGGTCTCCTCCATCGCGAGCATGCCGACGATCGGCGCGGTGCCCGAGAGGAAGCGGCGGATGTCGGGAACGGGCTCGTAGTCGGGCCCCATCGCGAACATGTCGGTCGTGCCCCACCAGCCCTGGATCGGCTGGGCGATCGCCGCCTGCAGGTCGTCGCGCACGTAGGCGAACGCCGGTGAACCCGGGCCGCCGTTCAGGTACTTGTACGTGCAGCCGACGGCGAGGTCGAAGCCCCAGAGGTCGGCCTTCACGGGCACCGAGCCGGCCGAGTGGCAGAGGTCCCAGAGGATCAGGGAGCCGGCGTCGTGCGCGATGCGCGTGAGCTCGGCGGCATCCGCCAGGTAGGCCGACCGGTACGCGACGTGCGAGACGACGACGAGCGCGGTCTCGGGGCCGACCGCCTCGGCGAGCTGCTCGGGCGAGACGCCGGCCGAGGTGTCGACCTCGATCCAGCGCAGGCGCATGCCGCGCTCGCGGGCGATGCCGTCGAGCACGTACCGGTCGGTCGGGAAGTTGTCGGTGTCGACCACGATCTCGCGCCGCGCGGGGTCGCGGGCGATCTGCGCGTCGACGGCCGCACGGGCGAGCTTGTAGAGGAGCACGGTGGTCGAGTCGCCGATGATCGTCTGCCCGGCCTTCGCCTCGATCACGGAGCGGCCGATGCGGTCGCCGATCTCGGTGGGCAGCTGCAGCCACGCCTCGTCCCACCCGCGGATGAGGCGGCCGCCCCAGTCCTCGCGCAGGAACCGCTCGACGCGCTCGATCGCCGACACCGGCGGGCGGCCGAGCGAGTTGCCGTCGAAGTAGACGAGGTCGGTCTCGGCGCCCGCGAAGCGCTTGCGGTAGTGCGCGAGCCCGTCGGCGCGGTCCATGCGGCGGGCGAAGGCGAGATGCGGGTCGTGGGTCACCGGTGCTCCAAATCGAAGTAGGGCTGCAGGTCTTCGGCGGGGGAGAGGTCGGCGCCGGCCAGCCAGCCGGGAAGCTCGTCGAGGCTCGCGGGGGGTTCACCGGGCACGAAGGTCGCGACGGCACCGTCGATCGCGACGGGCCAGGGGTCGGTGATCGAGGCGATCACGGCGGATGCCCCGAGTCCCGCCTGCACGAGCAGCGCGAGTTCGGCGGGGTTCACGCCGAGCGGCTGCTCGCCGTTGCCGAGGTCGGTGCCGTAGAGCACTCGCCCGCCCGCGAGGTGGAAGCGGCCGAGGTTGTCGAGCGCGATCTCCGCCTCGGCGGTCGGCTCGCCGTAGCCGGCGACGAAGAGCGTCGAGATCCAGCACTGCCCCGCCGCGACGGCACGGGCGATGAGCGCGTCGTCGAGCCGCTCGGTGAACGGCGTGTGCGCGAAGGCGTCGACGCCGGCGTCGATCGCGAGCCGCGACATCCCGTCGCCCTCGACGTGCGCGACCACCGGGACGCCGGCGGCGTGCGCGCTCGCGACGATCGCGGCGAGGGTCGCCGCGTCGAGCACCGGGCCGGCCGTGCTGTTGAGCACGACCTTGATGACGGATGCCCCGAACGCCAGTTGCTCGCCGACCGCCGTCTCGGCCGCGGTCGGCAGGGCGGCGCGCTCGTCGCCCGCCTCGACGACGACCTCGCGGACGCTGCCGGGCGAGGCCCACGGCCGATCGCCCGGGTACCCGCCCGGCGCCGTGAGGAAGCTGCCCGCGAAGGCGACCTTGGGCAGGCCGTCGCGGCGGGCGTATGCCGCGATCGTGTCGAGCGGGCCGCCGAGGTCGACGACGCCCGCGAGCGCGGTGTCGCGCAGGGTGTCGGGCCCGACGAGCATGAGGTGCACGTGGTGGTCGATGAGCGGGGGCAGCATTGTGCCCGTCTCGCCGGGGTGCTCGGCGATCATCGAGCGTCGCACGGGCCGTGCGAGCGGACCGAGGTCGAGCGGGCGGGTCATCGTCAGCCCGGGATCTCGGTGCGCACGGCGTAGAGCTCGGGGAAGAAGGTGAGGTCGAGCGCGCGCCGGAGGAAGCTCGCACCGCTCGAGCCGCCGGTGCCGATCTTGTTGCCGATGATGCGCTCGACCGTCTTCAGGTGCCGGAAGCGCCAGAGCTGGAAGTTGTCCTCGAGGTCGACGAGTTCCTCGCACGTCTCGTAGGCGGCCCAGTGCTCCGAGGTGTCGGCGTAGATCGAGGCGAACACCGGCACGAGCTCTGGGGCGAACGTCCACGCCTGGGTGACGTCGCGCTCGAGGATCTCGGCGGGGATCGGGTAGCCGGCGCGAGCGAGGAGGCGGAGGAACTCGTCGTAGAGGCTCGGCGACTCGAGGGCGTGGCGGAGGATCGCGGTCGCCGCGGCATCCGACTCGAAGACCTGCATCATCTTCGCGTTCTTGTTGCCGAGCACGAACTCGACCGCGCGGTACTGGTACGACTGGAACCCGCTCGCGTTGCCGAGCACGCCGCGGAACTGCGCGTACTCGGTCGGCGTGAGCGTCGCGAGCACCGACCACTGCTCGGTGAGCGTCTTCTGGATGTGCTTGACGCGCGCGATGCACTTGAGCGCCGGGGCGAGCGCATCGGCCCGCAGCAGGTCGCGCGCCGTCTCGAGCTCGTGCAGCACGAGCTTCAGCCAGAGCTCGGTGGTCTGGTGCTGGATGATGAACAGCAGTTCGTCGTGGTGCTCGGGCCGCGAGATCGGCCGCTGCGCCGAGAGCAGGGTGGGCAGGTCGAGGTAGCCGCCGTAGCTCATGCGATCGCTGAAGTCGGTGACGACGGATGCCTCGATCGTGCGGGTGTTGGCTTCGACGCCGTCGATCGTGCGTTCGCCGGGTTCGGTTGGCTCAGGAGTCACGCCACCAGCCTAACCACGCGGGTGGTCGACGGCCCGGGCGGAGTCAGGCGGACTTGGCGCCCGTGCCCGCCTCGGCGGCTGCCGGCCGCGTCGACGCCTCGTCGCCGTCGGCGGCGTCATCGCTCGACCGCACCTCCTTCTTCAGGATGTGCATCGACTGCCCCAGGCTCTTCGCGAGCGCGGGCAGCTTCGGCGCACCGAAGAGCAGCAGGATGATGAAGACGACGATGAGCATGTGCCAGCCGGTGAGATTCGCGAACATGTTCCCAGACTTCCCTGTCGAGTGGTCGTGTGGCTAGTGCCGATCGCACCAGCAGAACACATCTGACATCAGATGTCCAGCGCGCCCCATGCTACGGTGAGCGCCGAATCGAGAACCGAGAACGAGAGGCCGCGCATGTACGTCGATCTTCCAGAGTCCGAGCTCCGCAGCTATCGCGGCAGCGGCCGTGAGCCGGCCGACTTCGACGAATTCTGGGCCGGCACGCTCGCCGAGGCGCGCAGCTTCCCGATCGACGCGACCATGACGGCGACCGACACGCCGCTCGTCACCCTCGACGTCTACGACGTGACCTTCCGCGGCTTCGGGGGCCAGCCCGTGCGCGCCTGGCTGCGCGTGCCCGCCGGCACAGAGGGGCCGCTCCCGACGATCGTGCAGCTGCACGGCTACGGCAGGGGCCGCGGCGACGCCGTCGAGAACCTGCTGTGGGCCTCGGCCGGCTACGCCCACCTCGAACTCGACACGCGCGGTCAGGCCTGGAGCGGTTCGCGCGGAGCGACCGTCGACGACGCGGGCTCGGGACCGCAGGTGCCGGGCTTCCTCACGCGCGGCATCGAGAACGCAGAGGGGTACTACTACCGTCGGCTCATCACGGACGCGGTCAGGCTCACGGATGCCGCGCAGGAGCTGCCGCTCGTCGACGCAGGGCGACTCGTCGTGACCGGCATCAGCCAGGGCGGTGGCCTCGCGCTCGCCGTCGGAGGACTCGTGCCGGGGCTCGCGGGCGTCGTCGCGCGCGTGCCGTTCCTCTGCGACTTCCCGCGCGCCACCGTGATCACCGATGCGCGCCCCTACCGGGAAATCGCCGAGTACCTCGCGCACTACCGCGACCGCACCGAGGTCGTGCTCGACACCCTGTCGTACTTCGACGGCGTGAACTTCGCCCGGCGCGGCGACGCGCCGCTGCATGTGACCGTCGCGCTCATGGACGCCGTCTGCCCGCCGTCGACGGTCTTCGCGGCCTACAACAACTCCCCGGCGCCGAAGTCCATCACCGTCTGGCAGTACAACGGCCACGAGGGCGGCGGCGTCGACGACGACGTGCTCTCGCTCGACGCGTTCGCCGAGATGCTCGGCTGAGCGCCGGCGCGGGCGCGGGTTCCGGTCGACAGTGGCCGGCGCGCCTCAGCGGCGGGCGGCCGCCTTGTCGAGCGCGCGCCGCAGCGGCAGGTAGTGCTCGATGACGGCCCGGCGGTAGCGGGCCGCATCACCGGATGCCGCGGCCTCGAGCATCGCGCCGTGGGCGCGTGCCGTGTCGACGATGTCCTCGGCCGGTGCCAGCCCGAGCATCGGGTAGACGACCGTGTTGACCTCCCAGAACGCGGCGACGAGCTGGCCGACGAGCGCGTTGTCGAGGTAGCCGAGCAGTCGGGTGTGGAAGGCGAGGTCTTCTGCGGCGAACGCCTCGCCGCGAGCGGCCTTCGTCGTCATCTCGGCGACGAGTCGTTCGAGCTCCGGATCGTGGGCGCCGTCGAGCGCGGCCACGATCTGCTCGGCCATGGCGAGGTCGAGGGCTTCGCGCACCTCGACGACCTCGCGGAGCGCGGCCACGCTGTCGTCCTGATCGACGACGCCGCGGAAGACCAGGCCCTCGACGAGCGGTGCGAGGGAGAGCTGGCCGACGTACGTGCCGTGGCCGTGGCGCACCTCGACGATGTCGAGCGCCGCGAGCGTGCGCATGGCTTCGCGGACGCTCGAGCGGCTGACCTCCAGCCGGGCGCAGATCTCGGCCTCGGTCGGCATGAGGTCGCCGGGCCGCAGGCCCTCGGTGAGGATGAGGTGCTTGATCTGGTCGGTGACGGACTCGCGGCGTCGCGACGTTCCGGAGAACATGCGCGTCACGGTCAGATCACGTGTCGTCATCTTCGGCTTGACCTCTCGCTCGGTTGGGGCTAGCTTCAGTGTACTCAGATACGACGTCTGATGTCCGATATCCAGGAGAATTCATCCAATGTTGAAGGAAACGCTCCGAGTGGAGACCAGCCGCAGGGTCTTCCTCCAGGCCGCGGGTGCCATGGGAATCGTCGCCACCCTGGCCGCGTGCAGCGGCCCGGCCTCGACGAACAAGCCGGCCGCGACCGAGACCGGCGCGCCGGTCGACGAGAACGGCACGATCGATGCGGGCATCTCGTATCCCCTCTCCACCGGCTTCGACCCCATGACCACGACGGGCGCCGTCACCGTCGCCGCGAACTGGCACACGCTCGAGGGTCTCGTCGAGCTCGACCCGATCAGCCGCGAGCCCTACGCCGCGCTCGCCGCCGACCTGCCCTCGGCCGACGGCACCACGATCACGGTGGCGCTCCGCAAGGGCGCCGTCTTCCACGACGGCAGCCCGGTCACGGCCGACGACGTGGTGTTCTCCTTCCAGCGCGTGCTCGACCCCGCGAACAACTCGCTCTACCGCACGTTCATCCCCTTCGTGTCGGGTGTCGAGAAGATCGACGACAACACCGTCGAGATCACGCTCAACCAGAAGTTCTCGCTCGCGGTCGAGCGCCTCTCGGTCGTCAAGATCGTGCCGCAGGCGATCGTCACGGCCGACCCCGCCGCGTTCGACGCCCTGCCGACCGGCACCGGCCCCTACAAGATCACGAGCGCCGTCAAGGACGACAAGCTCACCTTCGAGCGCAACGACGCCTACACCGGCTCGCGCCCGGCGCTCGCCGCGGCGATGACCTGGAACCTGCTGTCTGATGCCGCGGCCCGCGTCACCGCGGTGCAGTCGGGTCGCGTGCAGGCGATCGAGGACGTGCCCTACATCGACGTCGCGAACCTCTCGAAGGACTCGACGGTCGAATCCGTGCAGTCGTTCGGCCAGCTCTTCATGATGTTCAACTGTGAGGCGGCCCCCTTCGACGACGTGCGCGTGCGCCAGGCGTTCCGCTACGCGATCGACTACGACAAGCTCGTCAACGTCGGCATGCTCGGGCAGGCGACCCCCGCCACGAGCTACCTGCAGCAGGAGCACCCGTCGTACCAGAAGGCGAAGACGGTCTACACGTACGACGTGAAGAAGGCGAAGAAGCTGCTCGCCGCGGCCGGCGTCTCCGACCTGTCGATCACGCTGCTCGCGACCGACACCAGCTGGGTGAAGGACGTGCTGCCCCTCATCAAGGAGGACCTCGACGCCGTCGGCATCGCGACCACGATCGACGCGAACCAGTCGGGCGCCCAGTACAAGATCGTCGACTCCGGCGCCTACACCGTCATGGTCGCCCCCGGCGACCCCTCGGTGTTCGGCAACGATGCCGACCTGCTGCTGCGCTGGTGGTACGGCGCCGACACGGTGTGGCCGTCGAAGCGGTACCGCTGGGCCGACTCCGAGGGCTTCGCCGAGCTCACGGCACTGCTCGACGACGCCGTCGCGACGGGTGACACCGAGAAGCAGGCGAAGCTCTGGGGTCAGGCGTTCGACCTGATCGCCGAGGAGTGCCCGGTCTACCCGCTCGTGCATCGCAAGCTCCCGACCGCGTGGGACGCGGACGCGCTCGCCGACTTCGCGCCGCTCGCCTTCACCGGCCTGTCGTTCCTCGACGTGGCGCGCCGAGGCTGATCCGACCACCGGGGGTCGACCGCCTGGTCGGCCCCCGGTTCTTCTTGAGGAGCAATACCCTGTGACCACGCTGCTGCGGCTCATGGTCCGCCGACTGGCGGTCCTGCCGATCATGGTGCTCGGCATCACCGCCCTCGTGTTCTTCGTGATGCAGTTCGCCCCCGGCGACCCCGCGATCAACGCGCTCGGCGAGAGTTCGTCCGAAGAGGCCCGCGAGGCCTATCGCGAACAGGCCGGGCTGAACGACCCGATCTTCGTGCAGTACCTGCGGTTCCTCGGGAACCTGCTGCGCGGCGACCTCGGCACCACGGTGCCGCCCGCCCAACCCGTCTCCGAGGCGATCGCCACGGCGTTCCCCCTCACCCTGCAGCTGACCTTCCTCGGTCTCCTGATCGCGGGCGTGCTCTCGCTCGTCATGGGTGTGACCGGGGCGCTCTACCGCGACCGCTGGCCCGACCAGCTCACCCGCGTGCTCTCGATCGCCGGCATCGCCATCCCGTCGTTCTGGCTCGCGATCCTGCTCATCCAATCCTTCGCCCTCGGCCTCGGCTGGTTCCCGACCGGCGGCTACGTGAACCCCGGCGACTCGGTCTCGGGCTGGCTGAACTCGATGACCCTGCCCGCCATCGCCCTCGGCATCCCCGTCGCGGCCTCGCTCACGAGGGTCGTGCGCACTTCCATGGTCGAGGAGCTCGACCGCGACTACGTGCGCACCGCGATCGGCAGCGGGCTGCCCCGCCACGTCGTCGTCGGACGCAACGTGCTGCGCAACGCCCTCATCACCCCGGTGACCGTACTCGGCCTCCGCATCGGCTACCTGCTCGGCGGCGCCGTCGTCATCGAGGTCATCTTCGACCTGCCCGGCATGGGCAAGCTCATCCTCAACGGCGTCACGAACAACGACATCAACCTCGTGCAGGGCGTCACGCTCACGATCGCCCTGACCTTCGTGCTCGTCAACATCATCGTCGACATGCTCTACCTCGTCATCAACCCCAGAATCCGGACGGTGTAACGATGCGTCGCTCACTCGCCGAACGGCTGAGCACCCCCGGGCAGCGCTTCGGCGCCATGCCGGTGGGGGCGAAGATCGCCGTGGTCTTCCTCGCCCTCGTGGTGCTCGTCGCGATCTTCGCGCCGCTCGTGGCCCCCTACGACCCGCTCAAGTCCGGCATCCCCGCCCAGCCGCCCTCGTGGGAGCACTGGTTCGGCACCGACCGCAACGGCCGCGACATCCTCTCGCGCCTCATCTACGGCGCGCGGTACTCGCTCGCCATCGGCCTCGGCGCGACGACGATCGCGCTCATCGTGGGATCGATCGTCGGCTCGATCGCGGCCACCGGCCCGAACTGGCTGCGCGAGGTCGTCATGCGCATCCTCGACATCATCATGTCGTTCCCCGGCATCGCACTCGCGATCGTGTTCGTCGCCGTCTTCGGCAAGGACCTGCCGGTGCTGATCTGCACCATCGCGTTCCTGTACGTGCCGCAGATCGCGAGGATCGTGCGCGCCAACGTGCTCGCCCAGTTCGGCGAGGACTACGTCGCGGCCGAACGGGTGATGGGCGCCCGTATCTCCTACATCCTGTTCTGGCACGTCGCCCGCAACTGCGCCGCGCCCATCCTCGTGTTCGTGACGGTGCTCGTCGCCGACGCGATCGTGTTCGAGGCGAGCCTCTCGTTCATCGGGGCCGGAGTGCAGGACCCGGCTCCCTCGTGGGGCAACATCATCGCCTCGGGCCGGAACCTCCTGCTCAGCGGCGGCTGGTGGGCGACGTTCTTCCCGGGCATGGTGATCCTCATCACGGTGCTCTCGCTGAACATCCTCGCCGAGGGGGTGACCGACGCGCTCGTCAAGCCCGGCGCGAGGCGGCGCACGGTCGACGCCGCGGCGGAGACCGCGGCAGCGGATGCCGCCCTCGACATGACGGTCGAGTCCGAGTCGGGCTACGACCCGATCCCCGACACGGCCGCGGTGGCCGTGCAGACGACCGCGACCTCGGCGATCGGGCGCGAGGCCGCCGAGGCCGCGGCTCGCAGCGGCGCGCTGCAGGCCCACCTCGCCGAGTTGCGCGAGGCCGAGGCATCCCGAACCGACCGGCTCGTGCACACCGGCGACGCCGAGCCGCTCCTCGAGGTGCGCGACCTCAGCATCCGATTCCCTGAGCGGCACGGCGACGTCGCGGTCGTCGACGGCGTGAGCTTCTCGGTGCGCCCAGGCGAGACGATGGCGCTGGTCGGCGAGTCCGGCTGCGGCAAGTCGATCACGAGCCTCGCGATCATGGGGCTCCTGCCCGACACGGCGGTCATCACCGGGCAGGTGCTCTTCCAGGGGCGCGACCTGCTGACGATGCCGCCGAAGGAGCGGCAGGCGCTGCTCGGCCACGAGATGGCGATGGTCTACCAGGACGCGCTGAGCTCGCTCAACCCGTCGATGCTCATTCGCACCCAGCTCGGCCAGCTCATCAAGCGCGGCGGCACCCGCACCGCCGACGAGCTCATGCGCCTCGTCGGCCTCGACCCCGACCGCACGCTCAAGAGCTACCCGCACGAGCTCTCGGGCGGGCAGCGGCAGCGCGTGCTCATCGCGATGGCGCTCACCCGGAGTCCCAAGCTGATCATCGCCGACGAGCCCACCACGGCCCTCGACGTGACGGTGCAGGCGCAGGTCGTCGACCTCCTCAACGAGCTGCGCGAGAAGCTCGGCTTCGCGATGGTCTTCGTCAGCCACGACCTCGCCCTCGTCGCCGAGCTCGCCCACAAGGTCACCGTGATGTACGCGGGCCAGGTCGTCGAGTCGGCGCCGACGACGAGCCTGCTCATGCGGCCGCAGCACGAGTACACGCGAGGCCTGCTCGGCTCGGTGCTCTCGATCGAGGACGCGGCGGACCGCCTGCACCAGATCCCCGGCACCGTGCCGTCGCCGCGCGACTTCGCGACGGGCGACCGCTTCGCGCCGCGATCGGTCGAGGGTCGCCCGGTGGGCGCGGCCCGACCGGAGCTCCGTTCGCTCGACGATTCCGATCACTACTACGCAGCGCGCGCCGACGAGGCCGAGCTCCGACCGGAGGTGGCCCGATGAGCGGCGACGAGATCCTGCGCCTCGACGACATCCACGTGGTGCACAAGGCGCGCACGGGCACGCTGTTCAAGCGCGACCGGGTGCACGCCGTCAACGGCGTGAACCTCGCGCTGCACCGGGGCGAGACCATCGGCATCGTCGGCGAGTCGGGCTGCGGCAAGTCGACCCTCGCCCGCGTGATGGTGGGGCTGCAGATGCCGACGGCGGGCACGGTGAGCTTCCGCGGCGCCCCGCTCGAGCGCCGCACCCCCGCCATGCGAGCGGAGTACGGCCGCGCGGTCTCGGTCGTCTTCCAGGACCCGTCGACGGCCTTGAACACGCGGATGTCGGTGCGCGACATCCTGCTCGACCCGCTCAACGTGCACGGCATCGGCACGAAGGCGCAGCGCGAGGCCCGCGTCGTCGAGCTGCTGCAGCTCGTCGGCCTCCCGGCCTCGGCGGCCGAGGTGCTGCCCGGCCAGGTCTCGGGCGGGCAGCGGCAGCGCGTCGCCATCGCGCGGGCGCTCGCCCTCGATCCCGACGTGATCGTCGCCGACGAGCCGACGAGCGCCCTCGACGTGTCGGTGCGCGCCCAGATCCTGAACCTCCTGAGCGACCTGAAGGAGCGGCTGGACCTCGGCATGGTCTTCATCTCGCACGACATCCAGACGGTGCGCTACGTCTCGGACCGCATCGTCGTCATGTACGCGGGCCGCATCGTCGAGGAGGGCCCGGCGGACGAGGTGCTCGCCGACCCGCGCGACGACTACACGCGCACCCTGCTTGGCGCGGCGCCGAGCCTGCTGCACCGCCGCTGACGACCACCTGATCCACGAACCACCTGATCCACGAACCACCAGGAGCTCCAACGTGACCACCCCCGCCTTCCGCGGCGTCATCCCGCCCGTCCTCACCCCGCTCGACGAATCGGGCGCCTTCGACGAGGCGGCGTTCGAGCGCCTCGTCGAGCGCCTCATCGCCGCGGGCGTGCACGGCCTCTTCGTGCTCGGCTCCTCGGGCGAGGTCGCGTTCCTCTCCGACGACGAGCGCGCTCGGGTGCTCGAGGCATCCGTTCGGGTCGCCGCCGGCCGCGTGCCCGTGATCGCGGGCGTCAACGAGATGACCCCCGCCCGCGTCATCGGCCAGGTGCGCCTGGCCGAGGCCGCCGGCGTCGACGCGATCGTCGCGACCGCGCCGTACTACGCCCGCCCGAGCGCTGCAGAGGTCGAGGCGCACTTCCGCGCCGTCGCCGCGGCCACGTCGCTGCCGGTCTTCGCCTACGACGTGCCCGTGCGCGTGCACTCGAAGCTCGACCATGCGATGCTCGTGCGCCTCGGCGTCGAGGGCGTGCTCGCGGGCGTCAAGGACTCGAGCGGCGACGACGTCGCGTTCCGCCGCCTCGTCATGGCCAACCGCGCGGCCGGCAGCCCGCTCGTGCTCTTCACCGGTCACGAGGTGGTCGTCGACGGCGCCCTGCTCGCCGGTGCCGACGGGGTCGTCCCCGGCCTCGGCAACGTCGACCCCGTGCGCTACGTGCAGCTCTTCGACGCGGCGGGCGCCGCCGACTGGGCCCGAGTGCGCGTGCTGCAGGACGAGGTCGCCGAGCTCTTCGAGATCGTCTTCCAGGCGAGCGGCGTGAGCGGCGAGGCGGCCGGCCTCGGCGCGTTCAAGACGGCGCTCGCCCACCTCGGCGTCATCTCCTCGAACCGGATGTCGCAGCCCGTGCCGTCGCTCGAGGGCGACACCGTCGCGCGCATCACCGCGATCGTCGATCGCGCGGAGCTCTCCGCCTGATGCGCGCCGCCATCGGCGTCGACCTCGGCGGCACGAAGATCGCCGCGGGGCTCGTCGGCGCCGGCGGGGTGGTGCTCGACCGGGCGTCGGCGCCGACCCCGGCCGCGCAGGGTCCCGGCGCGGTGCTCGACACGGTCGTCGACCTGGTGCGCTCCCTCCTCGAACGCACGGGCGGCGACGTCGTCGTGAGCGGGTGCGGCGTGGGCTCGGCCGGCGTCATCGACGCGGTGAGCGGCGCGGTCTCCTCCGCGACCGACTCCCTGCCCGGCTGGTCGGGCACGCGCGTGCGCGACGTGCTCACGGCCGCCCTCGCGATGCCCGTCGCCGTCGTCAACGACGTGCACGCGCACGCCCTCGGCGAGGCGCTGCACGGCGCGGGCGCCGGGTCGCCCACCGTGCTCATGGTCGCGGCGGGCACGGGCGTCGGCGGTGCGCTCGTCATCGACGGGCGGGTGCAGTCGGGTCGCCGCGGCGTGTCGGGCCACTTCGGCCATGTGCCGGCCATCGAGGCCGTCGGCCGGCCGTGCACCTGCGGCGGTTCGGGGCACGTCGAGGCGGTCGCATCCGGGCCCGCGATGTGCGCCGTCTACCGCGAACTGAGCGGCGACGCCTCGGTGGTCGACGGGCGCGAGGTCGTGCGCCGAGCTGCGGACGGCGACGCGCACGCCGCGGCATCCGTCGCCCTCGCGGGCGGTGCGCTCGGCCGCATGATCGGCGGACTCCTGAACGCCCTCGACCCCGACGTCGTGATCGTCGGCGGCGGGCTCGCGTCGGCGGGGGAGGCGTGGTGGACGGCGCTTCGCGACGCCGCGGGCGCCGAACGCCTGCCGCTCCTCGCCGACACGCCGATCGTCGGCGCGGCGCTCGGCGCCGACGCGGCGATCGTGGGGGCAGCCGCCCTCGTCGCCGCCACCGTCATGGAGGAACCAGCATGATCGACCTCGACCTCAGCCTGCTGCGCGGCGGACTCATCGTCTCGTGCCAGGCGTATCCGGGGGAGCCCATGCGGCATGCCGAGACGATGGCGCAGATCGCGGAGTCGGCGGTGCGCGGCGGGGCGGTCGGCATCCGGGCGCAGGGGATCGCCGACGTGCGGCTCATCCACGAGCGAGTCGCGCTGCCGCAGATCGGGCTCTGGAAGGACGGCGACGGCGGGGTCTTCATCACGCCGACGCTCGACCACGCGCTCGCCGTGGCGAGGGCCGGCGCCGAGATCGTCGCGATCGACGGCACCCGGCGGGACCGCCCCGACGGGCTGAGCCTCGCCGAGACGGTGCGCAGGCTCCGCGCGGAGACGGGAGTGCTCGTCATGGCCGACGTCGGTTCGGTCGCCGATGGGCTGGCCGCGGCCGACGCGGGCGCCGATCTCGTCGGCACGACGCTCTGCGGGTACACCGACGAGCGGCCGAAGACCGACGGCCCCGACCTCGAGGTGCTCGCCGAGCTCGTCGCGCGGCTCGACGTGCCGGTCGTCGCGGAGGGACGAGTGCACTCGCCCGCCCAGGCGTCGGCGTGCATCGACGCGGGAGCCTACGCCGTCGTGGTCGGCACCGCGATCACGCATCCCGCGACGATCACGGGATGGTTCGCCCACGCCGTGGCACGCTGAATGCCGCAGGGCCGACGGGCTCGTTCGCAGCTGAAGGGCCGACACGGCGGGCATCCCCTTGCCGGAAGACCGACACGTGCCCGCCGCGCCGCGACCCTTCCCCCCAGAGGGGCCACCGCCACGTTCATTCGGGTAAACGGAGGCGACTCTCCGAATCATACGCGATCGACGCGCGTACAGTGAAAGCGTGAGTTCATCCCTGTCGCCGCGCCGCGATGCGAGGCGCAATCACGAGCGGCTTCTCGTCGAGGCGAAGCAGCTCTTCGCCGAGCGTGGCATCGACGCGCCACTCGACGAGCTCGCGGTGCGTGCCGGCGTCGGTGCCGGCACGGTCTACCGGCATTTCCCGAACCGCGACGCCCTCGTGCGCGAGCTCTACGACACCGCGGTCGCCGACCTGCACGACTTCGCGCCGCAGTTCCTCGGTGCCGAGACGGGGTGGCAGGCGATCGAGCTCTGGCTCGAGCTGGTCAGCGGCTGGCTCGCCGCCTCGCCGCACCTGCCCGCGGTGATGCGCCGCGTCGCCGAGCTCGATCCGAGCCATCGCCCGGCCGCCGAGTTCGTGCCGATGATGGACGCGGTGGTCGCCCGCGCGAAGGCCGAAGGGACCCTGCGTCACGACGTGACGGCGGTCGACCTCAGCGTGATGGTCGACATGCTCGGCTCGCTCGGACAGTACGGCGGCACGTACCTGCCGTACTGGCGCCGCCAGCTCGCCGTCATCCTCGACGGGCTGCGTGCTCGGCCCGACGTCACGCCGTTGCCCGGTGAGGGGCAGGCCTTCGACGAGTTCCACGACATGTCCCACGCGAAGGGGCCGAAGCCCTCGCCGCGGTGAGCCGCGGCGACGGGCGACCGCGAGTGGTCAGCCGGCGGCGCGCACCACGACCAGGTTCGCCCACGGGTCGTCGAATGCGAGGGTGAGCCCGTCGTCGCGGGTCGCGACCCGGTAGTGCCCCATGCGCTCGCCGAGGTCGCCGAGGTCGTCGGCGCTCGGCACGACGATCTCGACCTTGCCGAGACCCAGGGCGAGGCCCCGACGGCCGGCTCCGCGGCTGTTCCACGTGTTCATCGCCATGTGGTGGTGGTAGCCGCCCGCCGAGACGAAGAGCGCCTGGTCGCCCATCTCGGCCGTGGTCTCGAAGCCGAGTCGTTCGACGTAGAACTCGCGGGCGCTCGCGACGTCGCCGACCGAGAGGTGCACGTGGCCCACGACGGCGTCGCCCAGGCCGGTGCCGGATGCCGCGGCATCCGCCCCGCCCTCGGTCAGGTGCTCGCGCAGGTACGCGTTCGGGTCGAGGTGCAGCGTCGCCATCTCGACCGAGCCGTGCACCCAGCTCCACTTGGAGCGGTCGCGGTCGAAGTAGAGCTCGATGCCGTTGCCCTCGGGGTCGGTGAAGTAGAAGGCCTCGCTCACGAGGTGGTCGGCGCTGCCGGTGAAGGTTCCCGGATGCTTCGAGGCGATCGAGTAGATCGCCGTCGCGAGCGCCTCGCGGGTGTCGAACAGGATCGCCGTGTGGAAGAGGCCGGCGTCGCGCGGGCTCGCGTGCTTCAGCTCGGGCGCGTGCTCGAGGATCACGATCGGCGTGGTGCCGCGGCCGAGCACGGCGACGGGGCCGTCGTGGCTCAGGAGTTCGAGCGTGACCGCGTCGCGGTAGTAGCGGATCATGGTGTCGAGGTCGCCGACGCGCAGCGTCACGGCGCCCATGCCGGTGTCGGCGGCGAGCAGTCCCGCGCCTTCCGGCGCCCCATTGGTTGTAATCACAACTAATGATAACTCGGGGATCGCGCCGCGTATTCCGGAGTCAGGCGAACGGTCGCGCATTCGACCCGGCGCTCCGGCCCCGGCAGTCGTCGGAATTGGGCCTCCCGTTCGGGTATCGCGATCCCTACGATGGAGGCACCGGCTCCCGGGGACCGACGGGGAGCCATCCGGAGGGGACGAAGACATGGGCATGGACAACCTGCTGCTGTACGTGGCGACCTACGACGACGGTGCGACCGCCACCGACCAGTACCGCTCGCTCAAAGACGCGGAGGCGTCATCCGATCTCGAGGTCGTGTCCTCGGTCGTGATGCGCCGGGGCGACGACGGCAGGGTCGCCGTCGATGAGCACGGCACCGGCCAGGTCGCCGCCGGCACGTGGATCGGCGGTGCCGCCGGACTCGTCGTCGGGCTCTTCGCGCCCCCGCTGCTCGCTGCGACGGCCATCGGAGCCGGGGTCGGCGCCATCTCGGGCGCGATCGCGAAGAAGCACGACGAGAAGAAGGTGGGCCTCGAGCTCGAGGAGTACCTGCCGAAGGGGTCGTCGGCCATCGTGGCCGTCATCGACGACAAGTACCTCGACCGCATCGACGCGGTGCTGACGAAGTACACCAAGAAGGTCGACAAGGCGATCGACCGAGACGACTACGAGGCGCTCGAGAAGGCGATCAGCGAGGGCGGCGACAAGATCGCGAAGGCCATCGCGTCGTAGGTCGTCACCGTCGGTAGCGCCCGCGGTCGACTCGGCGTCACTGCGGGTCGGGCGTCGGGATGCGGACGCCGGCCGCGCGGAGCCTGGACTCGAACAATGCGGACAATCGCACCATGGCCGGGGTCGGCTCTTCGCCGTGGTGGGCGATCATCGCGTACCGGGCGGCGCCGTCGGTCCGCGCCTGCATGCCCGTGACCGTCTTCAGCAGCGCGGGATCGGCCAGGTAGTGGTCGGCCGCATCGACGGCGAGGTCGTCGATGCGGAGATCGTCTGCCTCCCAGGCCGCGGCTTCGGCGACACGCCTGATCAAGACGATGAGCTGCGGGTTCTGCGAGGCGTGCTCGAACTCGGTGAGATAGTCATCGAATCCGTCGGGGACCAAGGCCTGCGCCAGCACCCAACCCTCTCTGGTGGCCGCGACCTCGTCCTCGGAGTACCCGAGGACGAGCATCTGCCTCAGCAGGGCCACTGCGCGGTCGGGCAGCAGTGTCCGGTCGCCGTCGGTGAGCCGGTGCAGCATCGCGCGCCGCGCCGTCAGCTCCGCGATGTGATCGTCGAGCTGCCGTTCGATCTGGACGAGCGCGGCGGCGAACAGCGCCGAGTCGGCATCGAGCAGGGACCCGATCTCGGCCAGCGGCACGCCGGCGGCGGCCAGGGTCCGGACCTGCACGAGCCTGAGCAGGTCGTCGGATCCGTACCGCCGGTAACCGGAGCTGTCGCGTTCGGGCTCGGGGACCAGGCCGAGCTTGTGATAGTGCCTGACCGTCTTGATCGTGATGCCGACGAACGCGGCCGCCTGGCCGATCGTGATTCCGTTGCGCATCCCCTCATCCTGCCGATCGACCGCGGGCTTCGTGGCTCACGCCGGGCCGCTCCCGAACGTCTCGGTGAGGAGGCGCTGCTGGACGCCTTGGAACGCTGCGGCGATGGAGAGGTTCGCGTCGTCCACGCAGTTCAGTGCAGCGGTCAGGGTCTTGGATCCGTCGGGAGTGGCGTACATGAGCGCCGCATGCCCCACGGCGGCGCCGTTGTGGGAGATGACGGTGGTGCCGTCGTCGGTGGTCAGCACGAACACGCCGAGCCCGTAGTCCATGTTCGGGATGCCGGTAGCGCGCGGCGTGAGCATCTCCTCACGCAGCTCATCCGGGAGGAGCCTGCCGCCGGTGAGTCCGGCGATGAACGTGTGAAGATCTTCGATGGTCGAGATCATGTCGCCGCCGGCGGAGACCCAAGAGGGGTTCTGGCGAGTGATGTCGACCGTGCGCTGCTCGCCGTCCTCCTCGTACCGGTAGTAGGCGTGGGCGTGCGGCTCGGCGATCTCCGCGTCATCCGGGACCACGGTGTGCGACATGCCGAGGGGAGTCAGGATCAGCCGCTGCATCTCTTCGGTGACGGTACGACCGGTGACCCGCTCGATCAGCAGACGGGCCAGGACGTAGTTGGTGTTGGAATAGCTCCAGCCCGATCCGGCTCGAACCGTGCAGGCTTCGACACGGCGAGTTCGACGAGCTCCTGTGGCCGATACGTCGTGAACCGGTTGTTCAGCCACTCAGTGCCGTTGGGACCGTACGGCATGGGGATGCCGAACACGATCGAACCGTCCTCGTAGACCTCGCCGGTGAAATTGAACAGGCCGCTGGTCTGCTGGAGCAGCATCCGCACCGTGATCCGCCGATCGAGCCCGAACTCGGGCAGAAGGTGGGCGACCGAGTCGTCCAGGCTGATCCTGCCCTCGGCCACGAGTTGCAGCACCAGAGTCGCGGTGAACGTCTTGGTGTTGCTCCCGATCCGGACGTGCCCGTCGACTGGCGGCTTCATGCTCCCGCCGAGCTCGGCCGCGCCGGCACTGCCGACCCACGTGCCCTGCTCATCGTCGACGCGGACCGACAGCCCGATGATGCCGGGGTCGATGAGTGCCTCGATCGTTCGCTGGAGGTCGGCGGACTGGTTGGAAACGGTGGTGGTCGCGGTGGTCATGGTGGTTCGCCCCTTCGAAGTGCTTGATTCGCATCAGCGTTCTGCCGATGTGAGCAGCATCGACCATGACCTCGGGTCAAGGTCAAGGGAGATCTCACGTGCCAGCGTGTGCCGCGGGATGCGCGGCTGACCGTGCGGCCGGGCTTCGCGAATTACCCCGCCGTCAAGCGGTTGAGCAGTTCTCGGTAGCGGGCCGCCGTCTGCTCCACGATCTCGTGGGGGAGCGTCGGCGGCTCCTCGGAGACGTCCTGATCCCAGTTCGTCGCAAGCCAGTCGCGCACGATCTGCTTGTCGAAGCTCGCCATGCGCAGCTCGGGTGTCGCGGCCGTGGCGTACGCCTCAGCGTCCCAGTAGCGGCTCGAGTCGCTCGTCAGCACCTCGTCGGCGAGCGTCACGATGCCGGTCGCACGGTCGGCGCCGAACTCGAACTTCGTGTCCGCGAGGATGACGCCGCGCGCCTCGGCGATCTCGGAGGCGCGGGCGAAGATCTCGAGCGACAGCGAGCGCAGCTGCTCGGCGACGACCTCGCCGACGAGCTCGACCGTGCGCTCGTACGAGACGTTGACGTCGTGCTCGCCGAGCGGCGCCTTCCATGCCGGCGTGTAGATCGGCTCGGGGAGGCGGTCGCCGTTCGAGAGGCCCTCGGGCAGGGCGTAGCCGCCGATGGCGCCCGTCTCCTGGTATTCCTTCCAGCCGCCGCCCGTGATGAAGCCGCGCACGACGCACTCGACGGGGAACATGTCGAGCGTGCGGCAGAGCGTGCCGCGCTCGGCGAACTCGGCCGGCACCTCGGGCAGCTCGAGCGCCTCGAGGCGGTCGTCGAGCGGGTGCGCCAGGTGGTTCGGCACCTCGGGCAACTGGTCGAACCACCAGCGCGTGAGGCTCGTGAGCATCGCGCCCTTGCCGGGGATCGCGGGCGAGAGCACCTGGTCGTAGGCGCTCACGCGGTCGGTCGCGACGACGAGCACGACCGGCGAGTGGCTCAGCGGGTCGCCGGTCCACGTGTCGTCGTCGACGAGCAGCTTGGTCGGCACGTACAGGTCGCGCACCTTGCCCGAGTAGACGTGGGTCCAGTCGGGGTGCTCCTGCGTTCCACTCATGGTTCCCCCTATTCCGCGACGCGCGCGGCGATGTCGGTGCGGTACTGGCCGCCGTCGAGGCGCAGGTGTCCGAGCGCCTCGTACGCACGGCGACGCGCCTCGGCGAAGCCGTCGCCGACCGCGACGACGTTGAGCACGCGGCCGCCGGTCGCGATGAGCGGCAGTTCTTCGGACCCGTCGCCCGTCGCCGCGCCGATCGCGGTCGCGGCGTGGGCGAGGTGCACGCCGGGCACGGATGCCGCGGCCTCGATGCCCTCGATCTCACGCCCCGTCTGGGGTGCCTCGGGGTAGCCCTCGCTCGCGAGCACGACCGTGACCGCGGCATCCGCCCGGAAGACCGGGCGCGGCAGCGAGCCGAGCCCGCCGGTCGACGCAGCGAGCAGCAGGCCCGAGAGCGGGGTCTCGAGGCGGGGGAGCACGACCTGCGTCTCGGGGTCGCCGAAGCGGGCGTTGAACTCGATCACGCGGATGCCGCGCGAGGTGAGGATGAGGCCCGCGTAGAGCAGCCCGATGAACGGGGTCTGCTCCTCGGCGAGCTTGCGCACGGTCGGCAGGGCGATCGTCTCGATGACCTCGTCGACGAAGGCCTCTTCGCTGCCGAAGCGACCGCCCCGGCCATCGATGGCGTCGGCGAGCCACGGCAGCGGCGAGTACGCGCCCATGCCGCCGGTGTTGGGGCCGGCGTCGCCGTCGCGCAGTCGCTTGTAGTCCTGCGCGGGCGAGAGCGGCAGCACGTTCGTGCCGTCGGAGAGCAGGAACAGCGAGACCTCCTGGCCGTCGAGGAACTCCTCGATGAGCACGGGGCCCTGCTGGAGGTAGTGGGCGGCGTGGGCGATGGCTGCTGCGCGGTCGTCGGTGACGAGCACGCCCTTCCCGGCGGCGAGCCCGTCGGCCTTCACGACGTAGGGGGCGCCGAACTCGTCGAGCGTGGCCTCGACGTCGTCGAGGGTGTCGGCGAGGTTCGCGCGGCCGGTCGGCACGTCGGCGTCCTGCATGATGCGCTTCGCGAAGGTCTTCGACCCTTCGAGCGCTGCGGCGGCCCTGCCCGGACCGAAGACGGCGATGCCGCGGGTGCGCAGGGCGTCGGCGACGCCAGCGACGAGGGGCGCCTCGGGGCCGATGATCACGAACTCGATGTCGTTGTCGAGCGTGTAGTCGGTCACGAGCACCGGGTCGGTCGGGTCGAGCGCGATGGTTGTGACGCTGCCGCGAGCCGATGAGGTGGGGGATGCCGCGATGCCCGCGTTGCCCGGCGCCGCGATGATCTCGTGGCCGGCCTCCTCGTCGAGGAGCGCGAGGATGATGGCGTGCTCGCGCGCGCCCGAGCCGAGGACGAGGATTCTCACCGTTTCAGGCTACCGCCTCGGACTGGGCGGCCTCGCCTCGTGACGCATGGGCCGAGGAGTGCGAGCCTCGCCGCGGTTGCGGGCGACCGGGCGTGCACACGGGCCGGTGCTGCGAGAATGGTGCGGGTGAGCTCAGACACGACCGGCGCCGACGACGCGCAGACCCCGGCCGGCCTCGATGACGCGGCGAAGACCGGGGCATCCGGCCACCGTCTCTTCGGGTGGGTGCTCGGCATCGCCGCGCTCATCGTGGTGATCGACCAGGCCAGCAAATGGTGGGCCGAGGCCGCGCTCGCCGACGGCACCACGATCCCGGTGATCGGCGACCTCATCCGTTTCGTGCTCGTCTACAACCCCGGCGCCGCGTTCTCGATCGGCACCGAGTACACGTGGATCTTCGCGATCCTCGCCGGCGTCGGCGCGATCGCGATCGCGTGGTTCGCCTGGCGGGTCGGTTCCGTGGGCTGGACGATCGCGCTCGGCCTCCTCCTTGGCGGTGCCGTCACGCACCTCGGCGACCGCCTCTTCCGCGACCCCGGGTTCGGCCGCGGTCACGTCGTCGACTTCATCGGGTACGGCGACTGGTTCATCGGCAACGTCGCCGACATCGCGATCTTCGCGGGCGCCGTGATGATCCTCGTGCTGACGTTCATGGGCATCGCACCCAAGGGCGGGCGCGTGCACGACTCGTCTGAGGCGAGCACCGACGCGAGCACCGACGCGAGCACTGACGCGAGCACCGACGGCGAACGCTGACGGCCTGCACTGACGGCCGCGGAGCGCCGGTGGCAGAATGGCCGACATGGCACGCGTGAGGATCGGCGACGACATCGGACGAGCGGCCGTGACGCTCGTGCAGACGGTGACGGCCGAAGGCGCGGATGCCGCGACCT
Organism: Agromyces sp. NPDC056965; assembly: GCF_042673425.1. NCBI lineage: Bacteria > Bacillati > Actinomycetota > Actinomycetes > Micrococcales > Microbacteriaceae > Agromyces > Agromyces sp. NPDC056965. The sequence continues at coordinate 24,653 of NZ_JBHURI010000047.1, forward strand.
CCCTCGACCGGTCGACGCTCGCGCTCGCGGTGCGCTATTCGCTGCAGCTGCTCGCCGAAGAGGCGCCCGGCGGCACGGTCGAGGTGCGGGTGCCGCCCTTCGGCGCCGTGCAGTGCATCGAGGGACCGAAGCACACGCGCGGCACCCCGCCGAACGTGGTCGAGACGGATGTCACGACGTGGCTCGCCCTCGCGACCGGCACCCTCTCGTGGGCCGACGCGCGCGCCACCGGGCGCGTGCACGCCTCGGGCCAGCGCGCCGACCTCAGCGGCGTGCTGCCGATCATCCGCTGACGCGGTATCGGCGGGCCCGGCTGCCGGTACGGCGGTGACGCCTCAGCGCACCGGCAGCACGAGTGGAACGCCCGTGCGCGGGTGCGGCACGACCTCGACCGGCTGACCGTAGACCGCCTCGATGCGCTCCGCCGTCAGCACCTCGGCGGGCGCGCCGGTCGCGACGACCCGACCGAGTCGCAGCAGCGTGATGTCGTCGGCGTAGGCGGCCGCGAGATTCAGGTCGTGCAGCACCACCACGACGGTGGCGCCTGCCGCGGCATGGTCGCGGGCGAGGCGCAGCACGTCCTCCTGGTGCTTCAGGTCGAGGGCCGCCGTCGGCTCGTCGAGGAGCAGCACGGGCGTGCGCTGCGCGATGACGCGGGCGAGGGCGACGCGTGCGCGCTCGCCGCCCGAGAGCGATGGCACCGTGCGGGTGGCGAGGTGCCCGACATCCGTCGCCGCCATCGCCGCGTCGATCTCGCGGTCGTCGTCGTCGGCCGCCGCGCTGCCCGCCCACGGGTGGCGGCCCATCGCGATGATCTCGCGCACCGGGAACGGGAACGAGACGGTGTGCTCCTGGGTCAGCACGGCGCGGAGGCGCGCGAGCGCCTTCGGCGACTGCCGGGCGACCGGGGTGTCGCCGAGGTGCACCGTGCCCGCGGCCGCCGCTCGGTCGCCCGCGAGGGCCGCGAGCAGCGTCGACTTGCCGGCGCCGTTCGGGCCGATGAGCGCATGCACGCGCCCCGGCGTCGCCGAGAAGTCGACGTCGTCGAGCAGGCGCGCGCCGTCGATCTCGATGGCGAGGCCGGTCGCGGTGAGCGAGAGGGCGGTGGCCGGGGCATCCGCCGTGGTCGGAGGCGCCGCGACCGCGCGTGAGCGGCTCATCCCCAGCCTCCCGACCGGCGCCGCGTGCGTCGCAGCAGCCAGAAGAAGAACGGTCCGCCGATGATCGAGGTCAGCATGCCGATCGGCAGGTCGGCCATCGGCACCATGGTGCGGGCGGCGAGGTCGGCGAGGAGGAGCAGCAGGGCACCGCCGAGGGCGCTCGCGATGAGCAGTGGCCGATGGGCCGGGCCGATCACCATGCGCATGAGGTGCGGCACGATGAGGCCGACGAAGGCGATGATGCCGGCGAACGCGACCGCCGAGCAGACGAGCACGGCGACGACGACGATCGAGACGATGCGCACCGTCTCGACGCGCACGCCGAGGTGCCGAGCACCGCGCTCGCCGAGCGAGAAGAGGTCGAGCGTGCGGCCGAGGAGGAGGGCCGCGACGCCCGCGACGGCCACGAGCGGGAGCATGACGGCGACCTCGGGCCAGCGGGCGCCGTTCAGCGATCCGAGCTGCCAGAACACGATCTCCTCGCGCGAGCCGGTGTCGCCGATGAAGGTGAGGAACGCGAGGGCGCCGCCGGCGAACGCGTTGATCGCGATGCCGGTCAAGACGAGGGTGACCACCTCGGTGCGTCCGCCCGCGCGGCTCGCGAGGTAGACCACGAGGGTCGCTCCGAGCCCGGCGACGAATGCGGCGACGGCCGTCACCCAGTCGCCGAAGGCCGTCCAGCCGAGCACGATCGCGGCGGCGGCGCCGAGTGCGGCGCCCGACGAGACGCCGACGACGCCCGGTTCGGCGAGCGGGTTCGCGAAGATCGCCTGCATGACGGTGCCGGCCATCGCGAGTGCTGCGCCGATCAGCAGGGCCATCGCGATGCGCGGGAACCGGATGTTCCAGAGGGCCGAGTCCGTGTTGGGCAGGGCCTCGGGCGCATCGCTCAGGCCGAGGCCGCGCAGCAGCGAGTTCCAGACCTCGTGGGGTGGCACCGGCAGCTGGCCGGCACCCGCGGAGATCACGACGCCGACGACGAGCGCCACGCCGAGGCCGCCGAAGAGCAGCAGGCTCCTCGTGCGCGGCGCGAGGCCGCGGGCGGGGTCGCTCGCGAGACTCGGGAGCACGGCGTCGGCTGCGGCGGGCGCGCGGGTGTCAGTCATCGAGGTAGCCCGACTGCTCGGGCGCCCACACCGCCCGGGCGAGGGCCTCGACGACCTGCGGAGCGCGCGGCCCGAAGCTCAGGATCTCGCTGTCGGCCATGTCGACGAACCGGCGGTGCTCGCCGGCGGGCGTCGAGGCGAGCGCCGGCACGCGCTCGAGCAGCCCATCGATTCCACCGGCCGACTCGAGGCCGCCGCTCATGAGCAGCACGACATCGGGCTGCGCGGCGACGAGCGCCTCGGCAGTGACGGGGCGCATGCCCTCCCAGCCGATCTCGCTCGCGATGTCGACGCCGCCGATCGACTCGATGAGCGAATCCGCGCCGGACTCGGCGCCGAAGAGGTAGTAGACGTTGGCCGATCCGCGCACGTAGAGGAACGCGACGCGCGGGCGCACCGCGGGGTCCGCGGGGATCGCCGCGTCGATCTCGGCGACGACTCGGGCGAGGTCGGCGTCGACCTGCGCCGAGAGCAGTTCGCCCCGCTCGGGCACGCCGAGCGCCGCTGCGACCTGGCCGATGAGGTCGTCGATCGTGTCGAGGCTGCGCTCGGAGGTCGTGATGACCACGGGGATGCCGCTGTCGCGGAGTTGGTCGAGCACGTCGAGCGGGCCGAGCGTCGTGTCGGTGATCACGACGGTCGGGTCGAGGGCGAGGATCGCCTCGGCGGTCAGGTTGTGTCCGCCCTGCGTCACGACGGGCAGGGCGGATGCCTCGGCGAACCCGGTCGAGCTGTCGCGCCCGACCACGCGGTCGCCGAGCCCGAGACCGAACACCGTGGCCGCGAGCGAGCCCGAGACGTCGATGGGCAGGATGCGCGAGGCATCCGTCACCGTGACCTTCGTGCCCTCGTCGTCGGTGACCGTCACCGGAAGCGCCGGTGACTCGTCGGAGTCGATCGCGGGCAGCGCGGCGTCGGCCAGGCATGCCGTCGACGGGCCCTCGATCGCGCGCGGCGACTCGTCGATCGCGAGTTCGGCGAAGGGGGTCGCGCTGGCGACGCACTGCGGCTCGGCCGTCGAGCCGCTCGCGGTCGCGACGCAACCGGTGGTGAGCAGGGCCGATGCGGCGAGCACGGCGACGAACGCGAAACGGGTGGTGCGGGCCGACGTCGGGCGCGGAGAGACACGGGAAGCCATGAAGTGAGGTAAGCCTTACCTTAAAGTTGACAGGGCGGCGGTCTTCACTCTAGCGTCATTCTTAGCTGAGGCTTACCTAACTCGGCCTTCCCCCATCTCACCCCCGCGAGCTCTCGGCGCGCACACGCGCCGCTGCTTCGCCATGCCTGGAGGACCGCGTCGTGAAGACACCGTCACCGATATCCACTCGCTCGGGGAGGCGCTGGATCGCCGGCGCACTCGCGGCACTGCTCGCCCTGGGCGGCTCGATCCTGACGGCGGCGCCTGCGCTCGCCGACGAGGTCGCTCCGGCCGCGGTGGCAGCGCCGTCGCTCACCGTGACGCCGGCTGCCGACGTGGACCCGGCGGTCGAGCACACCTTCACCGTGTCGGGCACCGGCTACGTCGGCGACGGCGCGCGGGACGGCGCGTACGTGCTGCTCGGCGACGCCTCGATCTGGAGCGGCGGCGGGCCGCTCGTCGCCGAGGGGTGGATCGCCCAGGGGTGGGTGCGTCCGGCGTCGATCGTCGACGGCGCGTTCACGACGACCCTGACGGTTCCGGCGGGCACGTTCGACCCCGCGACGTCGTACGTCGTGGCGACGTCTGCGGCGCACGGCCTCTCGGTCACGGATCGTTCGCTCGACCGGTTCGCCTCGATCACGATCGCGCAGCCGGCCCCGGAGCCCGAGCCGGAACCGGAGCCCGAGCCGGAGCCGGTCGCGGACCCGGTGGTGACGGTGTCGCCGTCGGCGGACATCGACCCGGCGGCGGCGAACACGTTCACCGTGGCGGGGACCGGTTTCGTGGGCGCCGGCGCGAAGGACGGCGCGTACGTGCTGCTCGGCGACGCATCGATCTGGAGCGGTGGCGGGCCCCTGGTCGCCGAGGGCTGGTTGACGCTCGGCTGGGTTCGCCCGGCGTCGATCGTCGACGGTGCGTTCACGACGACCCTGACGGTTTCGGCGGGCACCTTCGACCCCGCGACGTCGTACGTCGTGGCGACGTCGGCGGCGCACGGGCTGTCGGTCACGGATCGTTCGCTCGACACGTTCACGCCGATCGCGATCGCGCAGCCCGAGCCCGAGCCGGTCCTGCCGTCGGTGACGGTGTCGAAGACGAGCGGGCTGGATGCCGCGGGCGAGAAGGTCGTCGTGAAGGGCACCGGTTTCGTGCCGAGCGCGCCGGCGACGAATGGCGTGCGTCCGCCGCTGGCGGGCAAGTTCGCCGGTGCGTACGTGGTGTTCGGTTCGTTCGCCGCTGACTGGAAGCCGAGCGCGGGGGCTGCGTCGTCGACGCGGGTCGTGGACTCGCAGAAGTGGGTCGTGAACGCAGCGGATGTCGCGTCGATCGGCGGCGCTGCCGCGGGTGCGGTCGCGATCGGCGCCGACGGCTCGTTCGAGGTCGAGCTGACGGCACGTGAGTTCGAGAAGGCGCTCGCCGATGGCAACTACGGCGTGTACACCTACGCCGGCAGCGGCGCCAAGGTGCCGGCCTTCGAGACCTACACCCCGATCGACTTCGCGACCACGCCCGAGCCGACGCGGCCCGCCGTCACCGTGACGCCGTCGACCGCCGTCGACTCGACGGTCGAGAACACCTTCACCGTGTCGGGGACCGGTTTCGTGGGCGCCGGTGCGAAGGACGGCGCGTACGTGCTGCTCGGCGACGCATCGATCTGGAGCGGTGGCGGCCCGCTGGTCGCCGAGGGCTGGATCTCGCTCGGCTGGGTGCGCCCGGCGTCGATCGTCGACGGTGCGTTCACGACCACGTTGAAGGCCCCCGCCGGATCGTTCGATCCGGCGAAGCAGTACGTGGTCGCCACCTCGGCAGCGCACGGCCTCTCGGTCACCGATCGCTCCCTCGACTCGTTCACCCCGATCTCCATCGCGAAGCCGGTGGTGCCGACGGTGACGGTGTCGAAGACGAGCGGGCTGGATGCCGCGGGCGAAAAGGTCGTCGTGAAGGGCACCGGTTTCGTGCCGAACGCGCCGGCGACGAACGGCGTGCGTCCGCCGCTCGCGGGCAAGTTCGCCGGCGCCTACGTGGTGTTCGGTTCGTTCGCCGACGACTGGAAGCCGAGCACGGGGGCTGCGTCGTCGACGCGCGTCGTGGACTCGCAGAAGTGGGTCGTGAACGCGGCCGATGTCGCGTCGATCGGCGGCGCAGCCGCAGGTGCGGTCGCGATCGGCGCCGACGGCTCGTTCGAGGTCGAGCTCACGGCACGGCAGTTCGAGAAGGCCCTCGCCGATGGCAACTACGGCGTGTACACCTACGCCGGCAGCGGCGCCAAGGTGCCGGCCTTCGAGACCTACACCCCCATCGCCTTTGCGACGGTGGTGCCGCCGAAGCCCGATCCCGGCCCCGGCCCCGTGGCGCCGATCGCGAGCGGATCGCTCTCTTGGGGCGTCTCCGGTGCGTTCCGCGACTACATCATCGGCAGCATCGCCAAGGGGTCGATCTCGGTCGGCTCGGGTGCGACGCAGTCGGGCGGCCGTTTCCAGTTCGGTCAGACCGGCGGCAGCTACAGCCAGGTGACCGGCACCGGCACCGCCGACTACGCGGGCTCGGTGCGGTTCACGGGCCATGCGGGCCTCCTCGACCTCACCTTCGCGAACCCGACCCTGCGCGCCACCACCCCCACGAGCGGAGTGCTCGAGGTCTCGGTCAACGGCTCGCGGGTCGACCTCGGCGTCGTCGATCTCTCACGCGGGGCGAAGTCCCTCGTGAACGGTGCGACGCGCATCGAGAATGCACCGGTGACCTTGACCGCCGCCGGAGCGTCCGCGTTCCAGGGCTACTACTCCGCCGGCGCCTCGCTCGACCCGCTGACGGTCGTCATCGGCACGCCCGGCGCTGCGCCGGCCGGCAACTCCGGCACGATCGCCACCACCTCGGCGAGCACGACGGCGCCGAAGGCGGTGCCGGCGACCCCGCCGGCGACGACGGGCATCGAGCTCGACGCCGCCACCCTCGCCGCGCTCGCCGCCGGCAAGGAGGTCACGGTGACGGTCGGCGGCTTCCAGCCGAACGAGACCGGCATCATGGTCGTCGTCTACTCGACGCCGACGGTGCTCGCCCGCGACCTCGTCGCCGACGCGAACGGCGTCGTCACCTGGACGGGCAACCTGCCCGCCGGCCTCGCGGTCGGCGACCACACCCTGACCTTCCAGGGATCGACGGCGAAGGGCATCCGCTTCACCGTCAGCGCACCCGCCGGTCTCTGCACCGTGACCGAGGCCACGCTCGACTGGGGCTTCAAGGCGTCGTTCCTGCAGTACCTCGAGAGCGGCATCGCGAACGGCGAGTGGACGGTCACCGGTGCGAGCGAGGCCGACGGGGTGTTCGGCTTCACCGGCGGCACGGGTTCGATCGAGGCAGAGACCGTGCGCGGTCTCGTCGCCTTCCCCGGTTCGATCGAGTTCACCGGCCATGACGGTGCGCTCGACACGACGATCGCGAACCCGTCGATCGAGTTCGTCGGCGATGACGAGGCCTACCTCCGGCTCGACGTGACGGGCACGACCCAGCAGGGCGAACCGGTCACCGCGACCGGTGTGCGCTTCGCCGCACTCGACCTCGAGGGTGCGCTCGTCCGCGACGGCGACTCGCTCGTCGGCGCGGCCGTGCCGGCCGAGTTCACCGAGGATGGCGCTGCCGCGTTCGGTACGTACGCGAGCGGCGAAGAACTCGACCCCGTCTCGTTCGCGATCACGCTGCCCGCCGACTGCGGCATCGAGGCGGGCGCCGCGAAGCCCGAGGTGCAGGCCGCCGTCGCCGCGGAGCCCGAGGCGAAGTCGACCGCGGCAGCCGGCCCGTCGGCGTGGCTCATCTGGCTGCTCGTGGCGATCATCGTGCTCGCGCTGGCCGCACTCGTGGTGTTCCTGATCGTGCGGAGCCGCCGCTCGGCCGCGTGACACAGGCGCCTGAGAGGCCCACCCCGCCAGGGGTGGGCCTCTCGCGTCCTCGTCACAGCGGAGGGTGGGAC
>NZ_JBHURI010000048.1:0-31227 GCF_042673425.1 Agromyces sp. NPDC056965
GGCTTCGGCCGGGCGGGCGCTGTGCGTTTCGGGTGCGCGTGTCGGTTCAGAACGCGCGCGTCGGCGTCGCCGACTCGGTGCGCGCGCTGTCGCTGTCGCCGCCGGGTGCGCGCGGGTCGGTCGCGGCAGCAGCGACTGGCTGATACCTCCACGCCCATGCGGCCAGACTCGCAGCGAGCAGGATCACGATCACGGCGAGTGGAACGTGCAGAGCGGTCAGGGAACGGAACCCGGCGAACGCCAGCAGCGACATGAGCGCGAGCAGGGCGACCGTCGCCCAGATCGGCCAGCGCGGTGCCCGGCCGAGGCGTCGCGCGAGGATCGCGGCCACGATGCTGACGATCAACGCGATGCCCGCCACGGTCGCCATCTCGCGGTGCCAGGCGAACGCCGACGGCTCCCCGCCCATGAACAGACCGGCGAGCACCGCCTGTCCGAACATGAGGATCGCGGTCACCGTCAGCGAGATCCGCAGGCACCGCATCGGCCACCGTCGCGGTTCGCGAGCTGCGTCATTGAGTGAGGACATGATCGGAGCCTATCCATTAGATCCAAATGGATCAATTGCAATTGGATCGAATTTGAGAGAATCGATCCATGAGCGATGACAGCGGGGGGGCCTCGATCGAGGTGGGGCTGCTGCTCCACCAGGTCTACACGTTGGCGACGCAACGACTGAACGACGCGCTACTGCCGCTGAACCTGGCCAGCCGGCACGTCACGGTGATGTTCCTGATCCGCGACGGCGTGCAGACCCAACGCGACCTCGTCGCGCGACTGAACACCGACAAGACCGGCATGGTCCGAGTGATCGACGACCTCGAACGGCTCGGCTACGTGACCCGAACGCCCTCGACACAGGACCGGCGGGTCACGATCCTCGCGCTCACGAGCGAGGGCGACGAGGCTCTGCGGAATGCCCAGCAGCACACCAAGCGCGTGTCCGCGGAGTTGTTCCACGCCGTCAGCCCAGACGAACTCGGCATGCTGAAGTCGATCCTCGAGCGCACGCTCGATCCGTCCAGGAAGGACGACTGACTAACTCTCGTTGCTGCGTGGGCCGCCGTCTTCCGCACTGCGGGCGAAGGTTGCGATCCGCTGCTCGAGCCGTACCTTCACGGCGGGCCACTCATCCGCGAGGATCGAGTACACGGCCGTGTCACGCCAACTGCCGTCGGCTCGCTTCTGGTCGCGCCGAAGGATTCCCTCGAACTCGGCACCCAATCGTTCGATCGCGTTTCGGGATCGTGCGTTCACGGAGTCCGCCTGTATCTTGACCCGATTGAAGCCGCTGTCGAAGGCGAGTCCGAGCGTGAGCAGCTTGGTTTCCGGATTCACGATCGTGCCCCACGCCTCCGGGCGATACGCAGTGGCTCCGATGTGCGTGCTGTCGTTCTCGAGGTCGAAATCACCCATCCAAGTCGCCCCGACGATGCTGGTGAACCCGGGTTCACCGGCCGTGGCCCCGTGCCGGACGGTCCATGCGAGCGAGGGCGCATCGCCGCCCAAGTAGTACGACGTCGCAAACTCGCGGAAGTCGTCGAGGTTGATTGGCAGTCCCGCGATCCCACCGCCGTATCCGCTCTCGAAGACCTCGCTTCGGGCCAACGCACGGTAGAGACCAGGGATATCAGAGGCCGTCATCGGTGTCAGCTTCACGGCGGAGCCGACGAGCTCGAGGGGCGCTGGCAGCGTTGCGGTCATCCAGCCAGTGTCACACCTCACCTCGGCATGATCGGCAGGTCTGGCTTGCGGCGCCGGAGACCACGATCGGCTTCAGGGAGGTGGAGCTCGGGGCTCCCGAGCGCCTGATCCTGGGGCGGACTGACCACGACCTAGTACAGTCCGAGGAATCTGAAGCGGTGTTCGGTCGTCTTCATCTTGGCGAGTGGAACCCAAGACAGCTCCGAGTCGCGAGCGAGAGGCCGGAGAACGAATCGCAGGAGGAACACCATCAGGTTGACGTCGAACCAGCCGACACACGCACCGAGGGAGGCCCCGGTGAGTGGGCCGAGCACGATCCATGAAAGAGCGGCGAGCGGAGTCACGGCCCAGAGCAGCACGCCCCTCATGAACAGCATCAGAATCTGTGCGATCTCAGTCACGTGGGGTCCAGACGACCATGAGACGACACAGCGGGCAGCTTCCGCTCGATTCGAAGGGCCCCGATGCCACTGACGGCCGGACCGACGTCATACGTGCGCTGCACCTCCACCGCCGCGAAGTCGAACCCGAGCCCCGCCTCGACCTGTGCGAGCGCCGCGCGAGCTGCCACGGAGGGCGGGTCCGCGACGCAGCAGCAGAGTACGATCACCTCGCGGAGGCCGCCATCCGCTCTCGCCAGACCGTGCACCGAGTACCACTCCCGCTGCTCGAGCTGAGCCCTCGTCCAGTACTCGTCGAAGAACGTGTATGCCGGTGGTTCAGCGCGCAACCTGTCCAGCATCTCCTCCAGTTGGGCAGGATCCAACGGCGGCCGCCGAAACCACGTCTGGTCATGGAACGCTTCGCTCTTCGGCGAGCCGAGCCGCACCAGCCCCGTATCCAGGTTCCTGTTGAACTGCTCGATGGAGGTCGTGTAGGACGACTCCATCGGGCGGTCGTACAGCACCGCTGGGCCAAGCTTCGGCTGATCCTCGAAGCGCTCAACGCCCACGAATCCGTCGAAGCCATACGCTGGCCCACGCCCCGGGGTCCAGCTGAACTTGAGAATCTCCTTCGTCCGCTTCACCCAACGCAAGACCTGGAGATCACCGCTGACCAGCGGTGAATCGGGAACGATGGCGCTCATCTGCGGCTGATCTCCTTCAGTGCCAGCCGAGCACGTTCCGTCGTCGTTTCGGCGTGCGGCCAACACTATTGATTGATGAGACCGGATGCATGAGTCATCCACCGCGAGCATCGACGGAGACCCCGCACAGCGTCATGGTGGCCCTCCAGTGCCGCTGGATGGCCCTCAGCGGTCCGCTACGGCAGCACCGGCGATGACCCGCGACCCTCGGCGATGATCGCCTCGACGACGTCGGGTGCGGTGCGGCACTCGCCGAGCCGGTTCGGCTTGCCGGTGCCGTGATAGTCGCTCGAGCCGGTGATGCGCAGCCCGAAGCGTGCCGCGAGCGCCCGCAGACGCGGCTTCGCGTCTTCGCGATTCTCGGGGTGGTCGATCTCGAGCCCGAAGAGGCCGGCCTCGACGAGTTGCTCGAGCCGCTCGGGCGGGATGACCCGCTCGGCGCCGCGCGTGCCGGGGTGTGCGAGCACCGGCACTCCCCCGGCTTCGCGGATGAGTCGCACCCCCGTGAGCGGATCGGGCGCGTAATGGGGCCGCGCGTAGCCGGCACGAGGGTGCAGGATGCCGTCGAACGCCGCCGAACGCGTCGCGACGTGGCCTCGGGCCACGAGGGCGTCGGCGATGTGCGGCCGGCCGATCGTCGTGCCCTCGACGGTCTGGGCGAGCACGTCGTCCCACGTGAGGGCGTAATCGCGGCCGATGCTGCGCACGATCGCCTCGGCGCGGGTGAGCCGCGATTCGCGGATCTGCGCCGTCTCGGCGATGAGCGCCTCGTCGAGCGGGTCGATCAGGTAGGCGAGCATGTGCACGCTCGTGTAGCCCTCGCGGGTCGAGAGCTCCATGCCGGGGATGAGCGCGACGCCCGTGTCGGGCACGGCTGCGGCTGCTTCTGCCCATCCGCTCGTCGAGTCGTGGTCGGTGAGCGCGACGCCCCAGAGGCCCGCGCGTGCGGCCTGCTGCATGAGCTCCGCCGGCGCCTCGGTGCCGTCGGAGACCGTCGAGTGCGTGTGCAGGTCGGCTTCGCCCGCGACGACGGTGGCTTCTGGCATCCTGCCATGCTATCCGGGGCGCGCCACGGGTCACCTCGCCTAGGGTTGGTTGAATGCTCCCCCGCATCCTCGGCTGGGCCATCGTGCTCGGCACCGCCGCCGTCGCGCTCGTGCTCGTGTGGCCGCAGGCCTTCGGCCTGCAGAACCAGTGGGTGGCGGCGCACGTCGTCGCCCTGCGCGGCACCGCGGCCGCGGGCGGCATCGTGGCCCTCGTCGTCTTTCTCCTGCTCGCCCTCGCACGGCCCGTCCGAGTCTTCGCGTTCGCGGTGGCCGCCGTGTTCGCGCTCTTCGCCGCGGGCAACGTGGCCGTGCTGACCGCTCGCGGGTTCGGGGCATCCACCGCCGAGTCGGGCCCCGACTCAGTGACGGTGCTCTCGTGGAACACGCTCGGCGAGGTGCCGGAGGCGTCGACCATCGCCGATCTCGCGATCGAACGGGGCGCCGACGTCGTGGTGCTGCCCGAGACCACCGAGCCGCTCGGCGAGGAGGTCGCGATCGCGATGCGCGAGGGCGGCAGCCCGATGTGGGTGCACACGGCCGCGTACGACGACATCGCGAAGGCCCGCTCGACGACCATCCTGATCAGTCCCGACCTCGGTGACTACGACGTCGTCTCGCCCGAGGAGCCCGGCCCGCCCGGCAACACCAACACCCTGCCGAGCGTCGTCGCAGAGCCGTCCGACGGCGACGGCCCTCGCATCATCGCCGTGCACGCGGTCGCACCCATCCGATGGGAACTGCGCAACTGGCGCAGCGACCTCGACTGGCTGGCCGAGCAGTGCGCCGGCGACGACGTCATCATGGCGGGCGACTTCAACGCCACGGTCGATCACTTCGCCGGGCACAGCACCGACGGCGGCGACATGGGCAACTGCGCGGATGCCGCAGTGCAGGCCGGTGCCGCAGGCGTCGGCACCTGGCCGACCGATGTGCCGCCGTTCTTCGGCAGCCCGATCGACCATGTGATGGCGACCCCGAACTGGAGCGTCGAGGCGTTCGAGGTGCTCGACGGCTACGACGACGCCGGCAGCGATCACCGGCCGATCGTCTCGACGCTCGTCGAGGCCGACTGACAGGCGACGGTGCGAGAATGGTCGCATGGCCAACACCAGCGACACCTCCACGACCGAGACCACGGGTTCCGTGACGACCGCGAGCGAGGAGGGCGGCCGCAACGCGAACCGTTCGACGACGCCCGGCTCCGAGGGCTTCAAGAACTTCATCGGCAGCGGCTGGGCCGAGCGCGACGAGGCGCTGCCCCAGGCGCGCGAGCAGGCTTCGTTCGCCGCCGCACGCCGTGCGAAGGTCTCGGCGGCCTATGTCGGCCAGCGACTCATCGTGCCCGCGGGCGACATGAAGCAGCGCGCCAACGACACCGACTACCCGTTCCGCGCGCACTCGGCGTTCGCGCACCTGACCGGCTGGGGTTCCGACTCTGAGCCCGGCGCTGTGCTCGTCTTCGAGCCGACGACCGACGGCCACGAGGCCACCGTGTACTTCCGCGAGCGCGCGGGCCGCGACTCCGAGGAGTTCTACGCGAACCCCGCGATCGGCGAATTCTGGATCGGCGCGCGCCCCTCGCTCGCGCACGTCGCCGCCGACCTCGACCTCGCAACCCGGGGACTCGAGGAATTCGACCGGGTCATCGACGCCGTCGACACGGCGACTCTCGTGCTGCGCGAGGCCGACGCATCCGTCACCGAGCGCGTCGACCACGCCCGCATCCGGTTCGCCGCCGAGCAGGCACTGTCGACGAACGCCTCCGACGCTCCGTTCTCGCTCGAAGTGGGCGGTACGCACGAGCCCGACGCCGAGCTCGCTCGCGTGCTCTCCGAACTGCGCCTCGTGAAGGACTCGTTCGAGATCGCCGAGATGCGCGCCGCGATCGACGCGACGCAGCGCGGCTTCACCGAGGTCATCGGCGAACTGCCCCGCATCACCGCAGAGGTCCGCGGCGAGCGCGTCATCGAGGGCGTCTTCGCGACCCGTGCCCGCCTCGACGGCAACGACGTCGGCTACGACTCGATCGCCGCCGCCGGCCCGCACGCCACGATCCTGCACTGGACCCGCAACGACGGCCCCGTCGTGCCCGGCGATCTCGTGCTGCTCGACGCCGGCGTCGAGATGGACAGCTACTACACGGCCGACATCACGCGCACCTTCCCGGTGAACGGCACCTTCTCCGAGGTGCAGCGCAAGATCTACGAGGCCGTGCGCGAGGCCGCCGATGCCGCGTTCGCGATCGTGAAGCCCGGCATCGTGTTCCGCGAGGTGCACGCCGCTGCGATGCAGGTCATCGCCCGGAAGACCGCCGAGTGGGGCTTCCTGCCCGTCTCGGCTGAAGAGTCGCTCGAGCCCGACAACCAGTTCCACCGTCGCTACATGGTGCACGGCACGAGCCATCACCTGGGCCTCGACGTGCACGACTGCGCGCAGGCGCGACGCGACATGTACATGGACGGCGTGCTCGAGGCCGGCATGGTCTTCACGATCGAGCCCGGTCTCTACTTCCAGCCCGACGACCTCACCGTGCCCGAGGAGTTCCGCGGCATCGGCGTCCGCATCGAGGATGACATCCTCGTCACCGCCGACGGCGCCGAGAACCTCTCGGCCGGCATCCCCCGCACGGCCGACGAGGTCGAGGCGTGGGTGCAGGGCGGCACTCGGTAACCGAATCGTGATGGGCAACAGGGCAGACCCGGAGTCCTCTTCGCACGCCGTCGAGTAGATTCCGGGAATGACCCGATTCCCGTCGCTCACCGCCGCCCTGTTCGTCGCGGTGACGATCCCGTTCCTGCTCACCGCTTGCGCGGCGGGCGCATCGAGCACTCCGAACGAGCACGCGACGTCGTCGCCGAACGCGACGTCCGTCGCTGAGCCGAGCCCGACCCCTGAGCCCTCAGCTCCGATCGAGGTCGACCCCGCGCTGTACGTCGACGAATACGTGCCGGGCGTGGTCTTCGGCGTCGGGTCCGGAGCCGTGAACTGCCAGATCCAGGAGCCGTCCGGCGACCCGGCCGTCGCCGCATGGGGCTGCGCCGTCGGGGAGGCCAAGACCTGGCAGTGGGAGGACACCTCGTTCGCGGACTTCTGCGCAGAGCTCGAGTCGGAAGCGATCGGCTGCCGCGACGGACTCGTCGTGCGCGGCGCGGAGGCCCCGACTCCGCGCCGGAACACCGACGCCGACTTCGGCGGCTTCACGGCTTCGCACGTGCTCGCCGCGGGCGAACGGATCACCGTGGGCGACGTGTCGTGCGAACCGGTCGACGACGGCGTGCGCTGCGAAGACAGCGCGAGCGGTCATGGCTTCGCACTGTCGGCCTCGGCGATCGACGCCTGGTAGCCGTCAGTCGCCGACGACCGGGCGAGCCGCCCGGCGCGCCTGCCACCATGCCCAGAAGCGGGCGAGCTGGCGCTTGGCGAACGCGGCGACCCGCTTCGCCCACGCGAACTCGGTGCCGAGGATCGCGAGGCCGAGGAAGACGATGAGCCAACCGGGCCCGGGCAGCGGCACGAGCAGCAGGCCCACGGTCGCGATCAGGCCGCCGAGCACGGCGACGGCCACGCGGTAGGCGCGACGCAGCCCCGGCCTGCGTTCGATGCGGTGACGGATGGCTCGGAGCAACCGCATGATCGGCCGATCGGGTCGCTCGCCCTCGGCGATCTCCGCTGCGATCTCGTCCTGCGTCACCATTCGGTCACGCTATATCGCGAGTCTGAGAAGACGCCTCGATCCCGGAACGTCGCCGAGGGACGCGCTCAGCGCTCCGCGGCAGGCGGTTCGGTCGTCGCCGGGGCATCCGCGCCATCGGCCTGCGGTGCAGCGGATGCCCCGTCGCCGGCGTCGGCCGCCGGGGCGAGCTCCCCGTAGCGCGGGCGAGCGGGGGCCTGCGCGGCCCGGGCCGCCTCGGCGGCGGCGCGCTTCGCGGCATCCGTCGCCTCGCCGTAGCTGAGCGGACG
Source organism: Agromyces sp. NPDC056965 (assembly GCF_042673425.1). Classification (NCBI taxonomy): domain Bacteria; kingdom Bacillati; phylum Actinomycetota; class Actinomycetes; order Micrococcales; family Microbacteriaceae; genus Agromyces; species Agromyces sp. NPDC056965. The sequence goes on from NZ_JBHURI010000048.1 coordinate 7,798, forward strand.
CCCGCCGTTCTCGACCGGCAGGTTCGCAGCGGGTCGCTCGGGCGCGGGTGCGTCGACGCCGAGCACGCTGCGGGCGCGATCGACGTGCGCGCTCTCGGCGATGATCGCGTACTTGGTCGCGAGCACCTGCCCCACGGAGGTGAAGTCGCGGCGACGCCGGTTCATCGAGTACGAGACGACGCTGAAGATCATGCCGAAGCCGGCACCGATGAGCACCGCCGAGATGAGGATGCCGACGGACGCACCGGTCGGCGCGAAGATGAAGAACAGGAGCCCGAGGAAGGTGCCGAACCAGGCACCCGACAGGGCGCCTGCGCCGGCGGCGCGGCCCCACGTGAGCTTGCCCGTGATGCGCTCGACGCTCGTGAGGTCGGTGCCGACGATCGCGAGCTCCTTCACGGGGAACTCGGCCTTGGCGAGCGCGTCGACCGCGGCCTGCGCCTCGGCATAGGTCTCGAAGCTCGCCACCGTCTCGCCCTTGGGCAGGATCGGGTAGGCACGGCCGACTCGGCCGCCGAACGGGGATTGAGTGCTCACCCGGTCATTCTCCCACGACGCGCCCGCCCACGGCCGGGAACGGGCCGCGCACGAGGCATCCGGGACTAAGTTGGAACCGTGAGCGCCACGAGAGTCTTCGTCGCCCGACTCGCCGGGTGCGCCGTCTTCGACCCCGCCGGCGATCGGGTCGGCAAGGTGCGCGACGTCCTCGTCGTGTACCGCAAGAACGACCCTCCTCGCGTCGTGGGCCTCATCGTCGAGATTCCCGGCAAGCGCCGCGTGTTCCTCTCCATCGGCCGCGTGACGTCGATCGGCGGCGGCCAGATCATCACGACGGGCCTCATCAACCTGCGCCGCTTCGAGCAGCGCGGCGGCGAGGTGCGCGTGATCGCCGAGATGCTCGGCCGCAAGGTCGCCTTCATCGACGGCTCGGGCGACGCCTCGATCGAAGACGTCGCGATCGAAGAGCTCGAGCCCGGCGAATGGCAGGTCGACCAGCTGTTCGTGCGCCGCCCCAAGGGCGCGTCGCCGTTCTCCAAGGGCCAGTCGGCCTACGTCACCTGGCGCGAGGTGCGCGAGGTGAACCCGCCCGGTGAGGCGCAGTCCGCCGAGCACCTCATCGCCTCGTACTCCGAGCTGAAGCCCGCCGACCTCGCGAACACGCTCCTCGACCTGCCCGCCCAGCGCCGTCAGGAGGTCGCGGAGGAGCTCTCCGACGACCGTCTCGCCGACGTGCTCGAGGAGATGCCCGAGTCCGACCAGGTCGTGATCCTCGCCGGCCTCGGCGACGACCGCGCCGCCGACGTGCTCGACCACATGCAGCCCGACGACGCCGCCGACCTCATCGCGCAGCTCCCCGAGGAGCGCGGCGAGCACCTGCTCGAGCTCATGGAGCCCGAAGAGGCCGAAGACGTGCGCTTCCTCCTCTCCTACGGGCCCGACACCGCCGGCGGCCTCATGACCCCCGAGCCGATCATCGTCTCGGCCGACGCGACCGTCGCCGAGGGCCTCGCGCTCATCCGCCGCCACGACCTGCCGCCCGCGCTCGGCGCCGCGGTCTGCGTGACGCTGCCGCCGTACGAGCCGCCCACCGGGCGCTTCCTCGGCATCGTGCACTTCCAGCGCATGCTGCGCTATCCGCCGCACGAGCGGCTCGGCACCCTGATCGACCAGGGCCTCGAGCCCGTGCGCGCCGACACCTCGGCCGCCGAGGTCAGCCGCATCCTCGCGAGCTACGACCTCGTCTCGGTGCCGGTCGTCGACGAGAAGCATCGACTCGTCGGGGTGGTGACGATTGACGACGTGCTCGACTACCTCCTGCCCGATGACTGGCGAAGTCATCCCGAAGATGCCGAGGTGGGGCGCCGCGCAGCCGCGCGAGCCCAGCTGACGACGGGGAGTATCCCCATCTCGAACGGAAGGAGGGCAGGAGATGGCACGCGCTGACGCCGACGACCGGCGATTCGACACACCGAAGGGCACGCGCCGCGCCCCGTCCTTCCGCGGTTCGGGCGACAGCGACCGGTTCGGTCGCTTCACCGAGTGGGTCGCTCGCGGAATGGGCACGCCCGGCTTCCTGCTCGGGCTGTCGGTGTTCGCGATCGGCTGGATGGTGTGGAACACCTTCGCGCCCGAGGAGTGGCGCTTCGACTCGATCGCGATCGGCTTCACCGCCCTCACGCTCGTGCTCTCGCTGCAGGCCTCCTACGCCGCCCCCCTGATCCTGCTCGCGCAGAACCGGCAGGACGACCGCGACCGCGTGCAGATCGAGCAGGACCGCCAGCGCGCCGAGCGCAACCTCGCCGACACCGAGTACCTCGCCCGCGAGGTCGTGGCGCTGCGCCTCGCGATGAAGGACCTGGCGTCGCGCGAATTCATCCGCTCAGAGCTCCGATCCATCATCGAGGAGCTCGACCGACGCGACGAGGAGGACGCGGAGCATGCCGGCCGTTGACCCCGCCACGGCCGACCCGGCCGCGCTCGAGACCGCCGTTCGCGCGGCGCTCACGGGCGTCATCGACCCCGAGATCCGCAAGCCCGTCACCGAGCTCGACATGGTCGACCGCGTCGTCGTCGGCGACGACGGCCGGGTCGAGGTCGGCATCCGCCTGACGATCGTCGGATGCCCCGCCTCCGACCGCATCGAACGCGATGTCCGGCAGGCGGCCGAGACGGTCGTCGGCGACGGCAACGCCGAGGTCGTGCTCTCGGTCATGACGCCCGAGCAGCGCGCCGCACTCACCGAGCGGCTGCGCGGCGGCAAGGCGGCGCGCGGCAACCCCTTCGGCCCCGGCAGCCTCACCCGGGTGATCGCCGTGACGAGCGGCAAGGGCGGCGTCGGCAAGTCGACCATCACCGCGAACCTCGCCGTGGCACTCGCCGCCCGCGGTCTCTCGGTCGGACTCGTCGACGCCGACGTGCACGGCTTCTCGATCCCCGGCCTGCTCGGCCTCGTCGACGAATCGGGCCTCGCCGCCCGGCCCACGCGCGTCGACGAGATGATCCTGCCGCCCGTCGCACACGGCGTGAAGGTCATCTCGATCGGCATGTTCGTCGAGCCGAGCGAGGAGGGCGGGCGCGCGTCATCGGTCGCCGTCGCCTGGCGCGGGCCGATGCTGCACCGCACGCTCTCGCAGTTCCTCACCGACGTGTACTTCGGCGACCTCGACGTGCTGCTCGTCGACCTGCCGCCGGGCACCGGCGATGTGGCGATCTCGCTCGGGCAGCTGCTGCCGAACGCCGAGGTCGTCGTCGTGACGACCCCCCAGCCCGCGGCGGCCGATGTCGCCGAGCGCTCCGGAGTCGTGGCGCGGCAGACCGGGCAGAAGATCGTGGGCGTCGTCGAGAACATGGCCGGCTTCGCGCAGCCCGGCGGCGAGATCTTCGACCTGTTCGGCGCCGGCGGCGGCGAGATCGTCGCCGAGCGCCTGTCGGCTGGCCAGCCGGCGCCGGTGCCGCTCCTCGCGAGCGTTCCGCTCAGCGTCGCCCTCCGACGCGGCGGTGACGACGGCATGCCCGTGGTGCTCGCCGAACCCGACGACCCGGCTGCCCGCGCGATCGAGCACGTCGCCGCGCAGCTCGCCGCCGTGCCCCGATCGCTCGCCGGTCGACGACTCGACGTCTCGGTCCGGTGAACGGATGTCGCGCGCCCGCCTGACCCGCCGGCTCGCGATATCCCTCGCCGCCGCTCTCGCGGGCGCCATGACCGTGGTCGGGCTCAGCGCATGCGCTCCGCTGGCCCGGATTCCCGCTGCTGGGCTGCCCGAGAGCCTCTCCGCCCGCGTGCAGCAGGGTCGTCTCGACATCGAGGCGCACCGACTGGTGGTGCGCATCGAGAACGACGGCGACGAATCGGTGACGGTCGAGCGCCTGGAGCTCGAATCGCCGACGCTCGCCCCGGGCATGGTCCGCGACGAGCCGTTCGAGGTCGCGCCGGGCGATGCCCTGCAGGTCCGGATGCCGCTGTCGGCGAGCAACTGCGGCGACGGCGAGGTGACGCCCGAACCCGAGGCGACGATCCTGCTCGACGTCGCGACGCCGACGGGCAGGGCCTCGGGCGAGCTCATCGCCGACGACCCCCACGGCACACTCGCCCGCGTCGCGAACTCCGACTGCCTCGCCGAGTCGGTCGAGCGGGTCGCCGCGATCGAGATGCCAGAGCACCTGCGCACGACGGGCAGCGGTGCGGAGCAGCGGGCGTTCATCGACGTCGAGGTCGTGCCCGCGGCATCCGGCGACGGCTCGTTCGTGATCGACCGGGTGTACGGAACGACGCTGCTGAATGCCGAGGGCGGCGTCGACTGGCCGCTCGACGCCGAGGTCGCGGCCGGCAGCGCACCCGTGACGATCACGCTGCCGGTGCGCCCGGCGCGCTGCGACGCCCACGCGATCGCCGATGACAAGCGCGGCACGATCCTGCCGTTCGAGATCCGCACGGGCGACGGGCGCGAGGGCCGACTCGACCGATCGTCGGGCGACACGCTGAAGGCCGAGCTGTACGCGTACTACGGCGAGCGATGCGGGCTGCAGTGACGGGCACCGCCGCGAACCCCGCAGACCCCCGGACCGCACATGCGCGCTCGGGCCGAGGCTCGATAGAATCCGGGCATGAGCACCCCGAATCCGTCTCCTGCCGCACTGTCCGACGAGTCGCGCGCGCAGTTGCTCAACGCCGAGGTGGCGAGGTACGCGCAGCGCGGCTGGACGGTGCAGTCCGTCGCCGCCGGCCAGGCGGTGGTCTCCAAGAACAAGCGCATCGGCTGGTTCTGGAACCTCATCCTCGTGCTGCTGACCGGCGGCCTGTGGTTGATCTACGTGGTCTACCGCGCCCTCAACCGCAAGGTGGAGACCGTCGTCATCACGGTCGACCCTGCGGGGCGGATCCGCACGAGCTGATTATGCTCGACGGATGACGGTACCCGCTGACTGGATCGCGCATCGGCGCGGCGACGGTGAACTGCTCGGGTGGATGCGCCCCGACGGCGAGGGCTTCGTGGTCATCGACCTGCTCGGACGACCGCTGACCGACTCGCTCGACTGGCTGAGCGCCGAGGAGGCGCTCGAGGCGACGGGAATCGGCTACCTCGCCGATCTGTACGAGCTGCGACTCGACGACGACACCTGGCTTCGCGTGCGCATCACCGAGGTCTCCGCTTCGGTGCTCACGCTGAAGAAGGACGACTTCGGGGCCATCGACGCGCCCGCGGTCGAGTACGAGGTGCCGTTCCCGATCGACGACCGGCTCCGGCCGCTGACCGGCGAGCGGGCGTTCATCCTCGACCCCTGATCGTCAGCCGAGGTCGCGAGCCGACGGCGGCTCCACGACCCGCGCGATCAGCTCGACGAGCAAGCGCTCGGTGAGCTGCGGCGGCAGCGCACCGACGAGCGCGAGCACCGGAGCGAGCCGGTCGGGCAGGGCACCGTCGGCGCCCGCCGCGCCGTCAGCGGGGTCCGCGGTGCGGGCCTCGGCACCGCCGAGCAGCCCGAAGGCGCGGAGCAGACCCGCAGCACTCTCGGAGTCGAGCCCGGCGGATGCCCCCGCGAGTGCGTCGAGGCCACCGGGCAGCGTCTCGGCGAGCCCGGCGACGAGCGCCTGCCCGTCGACGGGCGGCTCGCCTCGCACGGCATCGGCGGCCGCCACGAGGGCCGTCGACAACTCGCCGACCACGGCCTCCGTCACCGGTGTCACCGTGAGGTGGGTCGTATGGGGCAGCCGGGTGCCGTCGGCCTGCGTGAGCGCGGGCTGCAGCTGCAGGTGCCAACCGGCCGCGCGCGCGGCATCCGCCCAGTGGTGCGGGTCGACGCGCAGCTCGGCAGGCACCGACTCGTCGGTGGCGACCGCGAAGAGCGGGCCGGTCGGCGAGCCGACGACCGTGAGTCCAGGGATGCCGGTGACGACCTCGCGCAGTCCGGCGGTCGCGCGTGCCGCCTGGGCGGTGAGCTCGGTGAACCCGTCTTCGCCCAGCGCCTCGATGATCGCCCAGGCCGCAGCGAGCGGCCCGGCGGGCTTCGACCCGGTGAGCGTGGGATTCACGACCGGGTACCCCGGCCAGGCGGTCGTCGCGAAGTACTGGAACCGCTGGCGGTCGCGGCCGCGCGTGAGCAGCACCGAGACGCCCTTCGGCGCGTACCCGTACTTGTGCAGGTCGGCCGAGAGGCTCGTGACGCCGGGAACCGACAGGTTCCACGCCGGCAGGTCGTCGGGCCAGAAGGCGAGGGCGAAACCGCCGATGCACGCGTCGACGTGCAGCGCGATGCCGCGCGGGCCGGTGATCGCCGCGACATCCGCGACGGGGTCGAGCGCCGCGAACGGGTACGACGGTGCGCTCACCACGACGAGGGCGACGTCGTCGCCGAGTCGCTCCTCGATCGCGGCGACCGAGACGACGCCCGTGATCGGGTCGACCGGCACGAGATCGAGCTCGAGCCCGAAGTACTCGGCGGCCTTGTGGAATGCGGCGTGCACGGTCACCGGGGCGACGATGCGCGGCACCCGCGGGCTGCCGGCGCGCACCGACCGCCACAGGTCGCGCGCCGACTTCACCGCGAGCAGGCAGCTCTCGGTGCCGCCCGAGGTGACCGAGCCGACGATCTCGTCGTCGCCGGCGCCGCCCAGCACGCGCCGGGCGAAGCCGACGACGCCGGCTTCCATCGCGGCGACCGACGTGAACGTCGTGGGGTCGAGGCCGTTGACGGGCTGCACGAGGCGCGCGGCGCCGGCCGCGAGCTCGTCGAGCTCGCCGAGGCCCGAGTCGTAGACGTACGAGAGCACCCGGCCGCCGTGCGTGGGTGCGTCGAGCGCGCGCATCGCCTCGAGTTCGGCGAGGATCTCGGCTGCCTCGCGGCGGAGTTCGGTCATCATGCCATCGTCTCTGCAGTGGGAGCGGCGGCATCGGCTTCGATGTCGGCGCGTCGGAGCGGGTACTTGCGCAGCGCCACGAGGCTCGCTGCGACGAGCAGCGCGGGGATCGCGCTGAAGCTGATCGCGATGCCCGCGACCGCGGCCGGCGACTGGGTCACCGTCTGGGAGCCGATGGACTCGGCGTAGCCCGTGAGCGCGAGCACGATCGTGAGCACCGTGGCGCCGAGCGCCATGCCCGCGGTCTCCCCCGCCGTCCAGACGCCGCCGAAGCTGCCGGCGCGGCCGATGCCGTGCGTGCGGGCGTCGTGCGAGATCACGTCGGGCAGCATCGCCATCGGCAGCGACTGCATGCCCGCGTAGCCGGCGCCCGCGAGCGCGACGGGCACGTACACCCACGCGCCGGGCGCCCAGATCATGCCGACGAGGCTGAGGGCGGCGATGCCGAAGAGCGTGCTCGCGAGTGCGAACCCGCGCTCCTTGCCGACGCGGCGGGCGACGGCCTGCCAGACGGGCGCGAAGAGCACCGCCGGGCCGATGAGCGCGACGAAGAGGAAGGTCACCGCGCGCTCGTCGCGGAGCACCCACGTCGCGACGAACTGGGCGCCGGCGAGCATGAGGCCCGTCGCGAGCCCCTGCAGCACGAAGGCCGCGAGCAGGGCGCGGAACGCCGCACTGCGCTTGAGTGCGGCGAAGCCCTCGGCGTAACCGGCACGGATGTCCCGGCGTGGCGCGGCATCCGTCGATGCACCGGGCTTCGGCGCACCGGCCTTCGCCGCGGTCGTCGTGGCGACGAGCATGCCCGCGCCGATCACGACGCCCGCCACGATCGCCATGACGAGGTACCCGGTGTGCTCGTCGGCGAACGCCGCGCGCACCTCGGGGCCGCCGGCGCCGAAGAGCAGGATCGCGACCGTGAGCACGACGACGCGCCAGGTGAGGAGCCTGGTGCGGGCGTCGTAGTCGGACGTGAGCTCGGCCGGCAGCGCGATGTAGGGCACCTGGAACAGGCTGAACGCCGTCGCCGTCGCGAGGAAGGCCAGGAACACCCAGATGCCGGATGCCCCGGGGTCGAGGCCGGTCGGCACGGCGAACGTGAGGATGAAGCCGACGGGCAGCGCGACGGCGCCCACGATCATCCACGTGCGACGCGTGCCGGTGCGTGCGAGCGCGCGGTCGCTGCGCTCGCCGATCCACGGGTCGATCACGACGTCCCACACCTTGGCGGCCGTGACGACGAGTCCCGCGACGAGCGCGGTCACCCCGAGGGTGTCGGTCAGGTAGTACACGAGCACGAGGCCGGGCAGCGTGGCGAAGCCGCCGGTGCCGATGGATCCGATCGCATAGCGGGTCACGACACCGCGGGACAGGGTTCGCACCGATGCGGTCATGGAGGCAGTGTACTCACCCGTCGGCACCCGTCGGACCGCGAACTGGGTCAACTGACCTAGAACGCGGTCGACTGTCCTAGACTGTGCGCATGCGCGCCCCCACGGCCTCCCCCGACCTGTACGCGAGCCTCAGCGACGACGTCGTCGCTTCGGGCTCCGAGACCACCTCCGTCCCGACCCCGTCGACGGGCGAGATCCTGCACGAACTGCCGCGTTCGAGCGCCGACGACGTGCTCGACGCGTTCGCCCGGGCACGGCTCGCCCAGCTCGCCTGGGCCCGCGCCGGATTCGCCGAACGCCGCCGTGTGCTGCTGCGGGCGCACGACCTCATCCTCGAGCGCCGCGAGATGCTGCTCGACCTCATCCAGCTCGAGAGCGGCAAGACGCGCGGGCAGGCCTTCGAGGAGATCTTCGAGGCCGTCTCCGTGACCCGGTACAACGCGCTGGCCGCCCGCAAGGTGCTGCACGGCCGCCCCATCCGCTCCGGCCTCCCGACCGTGGCGACGAGCCGGGTGCAGTTCCGCCCGAAGGGCGTCGTCGGCGTCATCACCCCGTGGAACTTCGCGCTGAGCCTCGCCGCGATGGACGTCGTGCCCGCCCTCGCCGCCGGGTGCGGCGTCGTGCAGAAGGCCGACGACCAGGGCGCGCTCTCGATCCTCGCCCTGCGCCGCGCCTTCATCGACGCCGGTGTGCCCGCGGCGCTCTGGGCCGTCGTCGCCGGCCCGGCCTCCGAGGTCGGCGAGGCGCTGACGGATGTCGCCGACTACATCTGCTTCACCGGCTCGACGGCGACCGGCCGCAAGATCGGCGAGAAGGCGGGCCGCCGCCTCGTCGGCTCCTCGCTCGAGCTCGGCGGCAAGAACGCGCTGCTCGTGCTCGACGACGTCGACCCAGCGACGGCTGCGGCGAACGCCGCGCACGCGGCCTTCTCGGCGATGGGCCAGCTCTGCGTCTCGATCGAGCGCATCTACGTGCACCAGAAGGTCGCCGGCCCGTTCCAGAAGGCGCTCGTCGAGCGGCTGCGGTCGGCCAGGCTCGGGTCGGGCCTCGACTTCAGCGCCGACTTCGGTTCGCTCGCGAGCGCTGCGCAGCTCTCACGCGTGCAGGCGCACCTCGACGACGCCGTCGCGAAGGGCGCCGTCGTGCTCGTCGGCGGCAAGCACCGCCCCGACATCGGTCCGTGGTTCTTCGAACCGACCGTGCTCACGGGAGTCACCCCCGACATGCTCGTGTACGCGGAGGAGACCTTCGGCGCGATCGCCTCGCTCTACCTCATCGGCAGCGACGAAGAGGCCGTGCTCGCGGCCAACGCCAGCGAGTACGGCCTGAACGCCTCGGTCTTCACCGCGTCGGCCGGGCGCGCACGCCGCGTCGCCGACGCCCTCGAGGCGGGCAGCGTCAACGTCAACGAGGGGTACCGGGGCTCGTTCGCCTCGGTGGCGGCGCCGATGGGCGGCGTCAAGCAGTCGGGTCTCGGCCGCCGCAACGGCGAGGCCGGGCTCCTGCGCTTCGTCGAGCCCGTCACGATCTCATCGGTGACGGGGCTGCTGCAACTGCCCCGCACCGCGAAGGAGTACGAGCAGAAGGCGCCGCTCCTCGTGCTGCTCGCGCAGGCGCTGAAGGTCGTGCGCCTGCGCTGACCAGGCGCCCGCCCGGCGCCGTGCCGCCACGCGGCATCCGCTCGGCCCTGCCTCTCGGCAGCGCCGCGCCGATCAGGTCGCTTCGGAGTCGAACGGCGCCGGTTCGTCGGCACCGAGCCCCTCGCGCTTGCGCTTGCGCTGCAGGTAGGCCGAGTTGTCGTTGACCGACGCCCGCGCGACGACGGGCGCGGGCGCCTCTTCGGCGAACGGGTCGACATCGGTGAGCGCCTCGCGGATGATGCGACGCGGGTCGTACTGGCGCGGGTCGAGCTTCTTCCAGTCGACGTCGTCGAAGTCGGGGCCCATCTCGTCGCGCATGCGGTCTTTCGCACCGTTGGCCATGTCGCGCAGGGAGCGCACGAGTCGGCCGAGCTGCGCGGCGTAATGCGGCAGTCGTTCCGGCCCGAGCAGGAAGACGGCAATCACCCCGATGATGAGGAGCTTCTCGAACGTCAGACCGAACACCCCTACAGGATAGTGGGCGGCGAGGCGTGCAAACGCCACGGCGCGTTCACCTTAGGCTTAGGCACTGAGAGATCCACCCGGGAGCCGCCACGTGTCAGATCACGACCTGAACTGGAAGTACGTCGACGACTCGGTCGCCCCGACCGAGTCGATCGCCAAGGCCCGTCAGCAATCGCTCGAGCTCGGCGTCGAGCCGGTCTCGCCTGCCGTGGGTGCGCAACTCGCGGTGCTCGCCGCCGCATCGCGCGCCCAGTCGATCATCGAGGTCGGCACCGGAGTCGGCGTCTCGGGCCTCTGGATGCTGCAGGCCGCACGCCGTGCGCTCCTCACCTCGATCGACACCGAGAACGAGTACCAGCAGCACGCCCGCCAGCATTTCGCCGACGCCGGCATCGCCGCAGCGCGAGTGCGACTGATCGCCGGGCGCGCGAGCGAGGTGCTGCCGCGCATGAACGAGAGCTCGTACGACATCGTCTTCATCGACGCCGACGCCCCGTCGGTCATCGAATACGCCGAACACGGCCTGCGCCTGGCGAAGCCCGGCGGCATCGTGCTCGTCGCGCGAGCGCTCTGGAAGGGCCGAGTGGCCGACCCCGCGCGACGCGACGAGTCGGCGAGCGCCTACCGCACCCTCATCTCGGAGCTCTCGACCTCGACGGCGGTCGCGACGGCGATCTCCCCGGCCGGCGACGGGCTGCTGCAGATCGTCAAGCTCGGCGTCTAGCGCCCGCAGCAGACGGAAACGAAACGAGCCCCGAGAGATCTCGGGGCTCGTTTCGAGTGATGTGACTCAGGCGGGATTCACGACGCCGCCGAGGACGTCATACAGCTCCTTGGCCTCAGCATCGTTCACCGAGACGACGAGGCGCCCGCCACCCTCGAGTGGAACTCGAACGATGATGAGTCGACCCTCCTTCACAGCCTCCATTGGCCCGTCTCCGGTGCGTGGCTTCATGGCCGCCATTGAGCTCCCCTTTCGTGGCTGAGATTCCATTATCTGCTAACACAGGCGGTGCTGGGAAATCGCCGCGAGCCTGTGGACAAGCCGATTGACGACTTCCCACAGACGGAGGGCATTCTCCGATTGCCGAATTCGTGCTCCGATCAGGGAGGCGTCCAATCGCGGCCGTCGACTCCCCATGCGATGAGCAGCCACCCGAGTTGCAGCACAAGGGAGAGCGCGACCATCCCCCAGCGGTACCAGCGCGCCCGGGGCTGGGCCATCGCACCGACGAGCGGGAACATCGGTGCGAGCAGGCGGAAGGTGCTCGACTGCGGGAAGAACACCGCGAGCAGGTACAGCGCGTAGCTCGCGAGCCACAGGCGCAGGTCGACGCCGAGGCGGCGCACCGCCGGCAGGAACAGCGTCACCGTGAACCCGGCGATGAGCGCGACGACGACGATCGGACCGAGCGGCTGGCCGAGCCACCAGTCGGCCGATTGGAACCACGCCGTGAACGGCACGAGCTCCTGGTAGCCGATGTACGCCGAGCGCCACGCCAGCTCGGTGGCCGTGTACCCGTGCAGTTCCCCCGTCGCCGCCCAGACGACACCGGGCCAGGCGAGGCCGACGATCCCCGCGAACACCGTGACGGATGCCGCGAGCACCCGCTCCCGCATGGGGAACGGGTCGCTCCGCCGCGAGAACCAGCGCCACAGCCAGTGCAGGCCGAGCGTGAGGGCGAAGGCGAGCGCCCCGGGCCGCGTGAACGCCCACACGGCGAGCACGGGCACGAGCCAGCCGTATCGTCGATCGACGAGCAGGAGCAGCGCGAGCGCGAGCCAGAGCAGGCCGAGCGATTCGGCGTAGCCGAACTGCATGATCGGCGAGACCGGCGCGACGCAGAAGAGCACGACGGCGAAGAGCGCCCGGTCGGGCTCGAGGAACCGCGACATGAGCCGGTACGTGATGAGCGCCGCTCCGAGACCGGCGGCGAGCGACACGATGACGGATGCCACGTTCCACGGCACCCCGAGCGAGTTCACGAGGCCGACGAACATCGGATAGACGGGCAGGAACGCCCACGCGTTCTCGGCGACCTGACCGGTCTCGGTCAGCGGGAGGTCGGCCGGGTAGCCGCCCAGCCAGATGATCTGGTACCACCGCGCGTCCCAGAGGTTCGCGTACTCGAAGTAGCCGGGGCGGGCCTGCGTCCACGGGTTCGAGCCCTGGAGGCTCGCCATCACGAGCACCATGGCCGTGGTGATCGCGCGGGCCCCGAGGAAGATCAGGGCGACCTTCGCCCACCATGGAGCCACCCGCCAGCGCACGCGCGGCGACCAGCGCGTCGCGCGGAACGGGTCGGGTTCGCGGAGGGCGGCCGACGGCGTGGTCACGGGGTGCTCTTCGAGGCCGGGTCGCTCAGGCGGTGGCGCCGGTCAGCCAGGCGCGGAGCGCGACCTCGGTGTGCAGGATCTGGGCGATGTCGACCCGCTCGTCGTCGGCGTGCGCCTTGAGCGGGTCGCCCGGGCCGAAGTTCACCGCCGGGATGCCGAGGGCGCTGAAGCGCGCGACATCCGTCCAGCCGTACTTGGGACGCGCCTCGGCGCCGACCGCACGCACGAACTGCTGCGCGAGCGGGTCGTCGAGGCCGGGGCGCGCACCCTCGGCGCTGTCGACGATCGCGACCTCGAAGCCGTCGAAGAACTCGGTGACGAAGGCGGATGCCTCGGCGACGCTGCGACTCGGCGCGAACCGGTAGTTGACGGTGAGCACGGCCTCGTCGGGGATCACGTTGCCCGCGATGCCGCCCGAGACGAGCACCGCGTTCAGCCCCTCGCGGTAGGCGAGCCCGTCGACCTCGACGGTCTCCGCCCGGTACTCCGCGAGCTTCGCGAGCGCCGGCGCGAGCTTGTGGATCGCGTTCTCGCCGACCCAGCTGCGCGCCGAGTGCGCCCGCAGCCCGGTGGTCCACACCTCGGCGCGCAGGGTGCCGTTGCAGCCGCCCTCGACCTGCCCGTTCGACGGTTCGCCGAGGATGGCGAAGTCGCCGGCGAAGAGGTCGGGACGAGTGCGGGAGAGCCGACCGAGGCCGTTGAGCGAGGCCGCGACCTCCTCGTTGTCGTACCACATCCAGGTGAGGTCGACGATGGGATCGGTGAGCTCGAGCGCGAGCTTCAGCTGCACCGCGACCCCCGCCTTCATGTCGACCGTGCCGCGCCCCCACAGGTACTCGACGCCGTCTTCGGTCTCGAAGCGGGTCGGCAGGTTCTCGTTGATCGGCACGGTGTCGAGGTGCCCGGCGATCACGACCCGGCGCTCGCGGCCGAGGTTCGTGCGCGCGACGATCGTGTCGCCGTCGCGGATCACCTCGAGGTGGGATGCCCCGGCGAGCGCCTGCTCGACGAGGTCGGCGAGCAGCGACTCGTCGCCCGAGACGCTCGGCACGTCGCAGATGGCCTGCGTGATGGCGACGGAATCTGCGGTCAGGTCGAGCGTGAACGGTGATGCGGCGGCAGGCATGCCCCCAGTCTACGAATGCAGCGGCACGTCACAGTCCGGCGCCGGCTCGCTACCCTTGAACCATGCCCACGAACGACGTCGCGCCCAGCCCTGCCCGCCTCGCCTCCGCAACCGGACTCGCGACCGTCGCCGCAGACGGCACCGTGCTCGACACGTGGTTCCCGGCACCGGTGCTCGGTGACAGCGCAGCGCCGCTCGCGGCCGAGCACCTCGCACTCGCCGGTGCCGACGAGCGCCGCGCCGTCACCGTCGAGGCCGTCGAGCTCACGATCGACCTCGACGCGGCCCCGACGGGCACGAGCGATGCCTACCTGCGCCTGCACGTGCTCTCGCACCTGCTCGCAGCGCCGAACACGGTGAACCTCGACGGCATCTTCGCCCACCTGCCCGCCGTGGTCTGGACGAACGCGGGCCCGGTGCATCCGACCGACTTCGACCGCCTGCGCCCGGCACTGCAGCGCGCCGGCATCCACGCGGTCAGCGTCGACAAGTTCCCGCGCCTGCTCGACTACGTCACGCCCGAGCGGGTGCGCATCGCCGACGCCGCACGCGTGCGCCTCGGCGCGCACCTCGCGCCGGGCACCACCGTGATGCACGAGGGCTTCGTCAACTTCAACGCCGGCACGCTCGGCGCCTCGATGGTCGAGGGCCGCATCTCGCAGGGCGTCGTCGTCGGCGACGGCTCCGACATCGGCGGCGGGGCATCCATCATGGGCACGCTCTCGGGCGGCGGCACGCAGCGCGTCGTCATCGGCGAGCGTGCGCTGCTCGGCGCGAACTCGGGCATCGGCATCTCGATCGGCGACGACAGCGTCGTCGAGGCCGGGCTGTACGTCACCGCCGGCACCAAGGTCGTGCTGCACGGCGGCCCCGGCGAACGACCGAACACCGTCAAGGCCGTCGTGCTCTCTGGCGTGCCGAACCTGCTGTTCCGGCGCAACTCGCTGAACGGCCAGGTCGAGGCCCTCTCCCGCTCGGGCGAGGGTGTGCAGCTGAACGCCGCGCTGCACGCGTAGCCCCCCGGAATCGCGCGGCTCGGGCCTCGCGGGTCGTGCCACATCACAGCCCTGCAACGACCGGTCGCAACTCCCGCCGTCTCGGCTACAGTTGGTGACTCGGGCCGCCACGGGGCGGCCCTCCCGCTTGCGCATCACGAAGGAGTGACGTGGGTACCGACGCACCGCGAACCAGTCGGCATCGGGCGATGCGGTTCGTCATCGGCCTGCTCGTCACCGTGCTCGTGCTCGCGGTCGTCGCGGCCGGACTCGGCTGGTGGACGGTGCAGCGATCCTTCCCGACGACGAACGGTGCGATCGACGTTCCGGGGCTCGGCGCCGAGGTGACCGTCATCCGCGATGATGCCGGCATCCCGCAGCTCTACGCGGAGACCGACCACGACCTGTTCTTCGCGCAGGGGTACGTGCACGCGCAGGACCGCTTCTGGGAGATGGACTTCCGTCGACACGTCACGGCCGGCCGACTCGCCGAGATGTTCGGCGAATCTCAGGTCGGCACCGACACGTTCATCCGCACCCTCGACTGGCGGGGCATCGCCCAGCAGGAGTACGACGCGCTCGGCGAGGTGCCGAAGGCCTACTACGATGCCTACGCCGACGGCGTCAACGCCTACCTCGACGAGCGCAGCGGCGCCGACCTCTCGCTCGAGTACGCGGTGCTCGGGCTGCAGAACCCCGGCTACTCCCCCGAGCCGTGGTCGGGCGTCGACTCGATCGCGTGGCTGAAGGCCATGGCCTGGGACCTGCGCTCGAACCTCGGAGACGAGATCGACCGAGCGATGCTCTCGACCGTGCTCCCGGCCGAGGAGGTCGCGCGCCTCCACCCCGACTTCTCCTGGGACACCATGCCCACCATCGTCGGCGGCCAGCCCGTGGCGGCGACCGCCGCCCTCTCCACGACGCCGATCCCCGGCGCAGCCGACACGATCGAGACCGATGCCGCCGCGGCATCCGCGCCCGGATCCAACTACGTCGCCGCCCTCGCCACGCTGAGCGCCGCGATCGACGGCGTACCCGAACTGCTCGGCCCCGAGGGCGGCGACATCGGCTCGAACTCCTGGGTCGTGGGCGGCGCGCTGACCGAGTCGGGCCTGCCGCTCCTCGCGAACGATCCGCACCTCGGGCCGGCGATGCCCTCGATCTGGACCCAGATGGGGCTGCACTGCGTCGAGGTCACCGAGGCATGCGGATTCGACGTCGCCGGGTACTCGTTCTCGGGCCTGCCCGGCATCGTCATCGGGCAGAACCAGTCCGTCGCCTGGGGCTTCACGAACCTCGGACCCGATGTCGCCGACCTGTACCTCGAACGCGTCAGCGGCGACACCTACGAACTCGACGGCGTGCAGATGCCGCTCACGATCCGCGATGAGGTGATCGAGGTCGCGGGCGGCGACCCCGTCACGATCACGGTCCGCTCGACGGCACGCGGTCCGATCGTGACCGACATCCGCGACGACTTCGGCGATGTCGGAGCACAGTACCCCGCGGCATCCGGCCAGCCCGAAGGCGACTACGCCGTGTCACTGCAGTGGACCGCGCTGACGCCCGGCACCACCGCCGGCGCGATCTTCGCACTCGACCGGGCACAGGACTGGGACGGCTTCCGTGCCGCCGCTGCGCTCTTCGACGTGCCGGCGCAGAACCTCATCTACGCAGATACCTCGGGAAACATCGGCTATCAGGCGCCCGGCCGCATCCCCGTGCGCAAGGCCGGCGACGGCACGCTGCCGCTGCCCGGCTGGACGAGCGAGAACGGCTGGTCGGGCACGATCCCGTTCGACCAGTTGCCCTCGGTGCTGAACCCGCCCGCCGGGTACCTCGTCACGGCCAACAACGCGGCCGCCGGCCCCGACGGTCCGATGCTGACGAAGGACTGGGACTACGGCTACCGCGCTGCCGGCATCGACCGCCTGATCCGCGAACGCATCGACGCCGGCGAGAAATTCACGGTCGACTCGCTCGCCGAGATCCAGCTCGACACCGGTGACGCCAACGCCGATGCACTCCTCCCGGTCATCGCGTCGCTCGATCTCATCGGCGACGCCGGTCGCGGAGCCGACCTCCTCCGCGGCTGGGACGGCAGCGCCGACGCCGACAGCGCGCAGGCGGCCTACTTCGCCGTGTTCTGGCGCACCCTGCTCGGCGACATGTTCGGCGGGCTGCCCGAGTCGACGCAGCCGCAGGGCGGCGACCGCTGGTTCAGCGTCGTCGGCACGCTGCTCGACGAGCCCGAGTCCACGTGGTGGACGAACGACGAACTCGACGTCGCCGGCCGCGACGGGATGATCGCGCACGCCCTCGGTGCCGCGTGGGCCGAGTCGACCAACCGCATGGGGTCGAACACGGACTCCTGGCGCTGGGGCCGCCTGCACACGCTGACCCTCACGAACCAGAGCTTCGGCGAATCCGGCATCGCGCCCATCGAGTGGCTGTTCAACCGCGGCCCGTACGAACTCGGCGGCGGCTCGGCCGTCGTGAACGCGATCGGGTGGGACGCGAGCATCGGCTACGGCGTCGACTGGGTGCCGTCGATGCGCATGGTCGTCGACCTGGCCGACCGCGACGCCTCGCGCTGGATCAACCTGACGGGCGCCTCCGGTCACGCATTCCATGCGAACTACGCCGACCAGGCCCCGCTCTGGCAGCACGGCGAGCTGCGCGACTGGGCGGTCAGCAGCGAGGCGATCGAGGCCGACGCCCGTAACACCCTGACGCTGAACCCCGCCGGCTGACCCGCACCACGACGACGCCGGCCCCGCCCGAAGGCGGAACCGGCGTCGTCGTGGTGCGGATCAGACCGAGGGGTAGTGCCGCTCGGCCTCGCCGATGTAGAGCTGCTGCGGGCGCCCGATCTTCGTCTGCGGGTCGACGTTCATCTCGCGCCAGTGCGCCATCCAGCCGGGCAGGCGGCCGATCGCGAAGAGCACGGTGAACATGCGCGTCGGGAAGCCCATCGCCTTGTAGATGACACCCGTGTAGAAGTCGACGTTCGGGTAGAGACGACGCTCCTTGAAGTAGTCGTCCTGCAGGGCGAACTGCTCGAGTTCCTTCGCGATGTCGAGCAGCGGGTCGGCGACGCCGAGGCCGGCGAGCACCTCATCGGCCGACTGCTTGACGATCGTCGCGCGGGGGTCGTAGTTCTTGTAGACGCGGTGCCCGAAGCCCATGAGCTTCACGCCGTCTTCCTTGTTCTTCACGCGCTCGACGAACTTCTCGACGCCTTCGCCGGAGTCGCGGATGCGGGCGAGCATCTGCAGCACCGCTTCGTTGGCGCCGCCGTGGAGCGGGCCCGAGAGCGCCTGGATGCCCGCGGAGATCGAGGCGTAGAGGTTCGCGCCGGTCGAGCCGACGAGGCGGACGGTCGAGGTCGAGGCGTTCTGCTCGTGGTCCTCGTGCAGGATGAGGAGCCGGTCGAGCGCCGTCGAGAGCACCGGGTCGACCTGGAACGGTTCGGCCATGTTGCCGAAGTTCAGCTTCAGGAAGTTGTCGACGAACGACAGCGAGTTGTCGGGGTACAGGAACGCCTGGCCGATCGACTTCTTGTGCGCGTAGGCGGCGATCACCGGAAGCTTCGCGAGCAGGCGGATCATGGTGAGCTCGACCTGCTCGGGGTCGTTCGAGTCTGTCGAGTCCTCGTAGTAGGTCGAGAGCGCCGACACCGCGCTCGAGAGCACCGACATCGGGTGCGCCGTGTGCGGCAGCGACGAGAAGAAGCGCTTCAGGTCTTCGTGCAGCAGCGTGTGATGCCGGATCTTCTCGTCGAACTCGCCCAGCTGATCGGCCGTCGGCAGCTCGCCGTAGATGAGCAGCCACGCCACCTCGAGGTACGTCGAGTTCGCTGCGAGCTCTTCGATCGGGTACCCGCGGTACCGCAGGATGCCCTGCTCGCCGTCGATGTAGGTGATCGCCGACCGCGTCGACGCGGTGTTCACGAACCCGTAGTCGAGCGCGGTGAGCCCGGTCTGCCGGGTCAGCGTCGAAACGTCGATGCTCGAGTTGCCCTGCACCGCACGGTGGACGGGCAGTTCGGCGGTGGTGCTGCCGAACTTCAGGGTCGCGGTCTGGGGGGTCTCCCCAGCCGCATTGTTCACGACGTCGCTCACGGCGCCTCCTGTGATCGTCACTTGCGCGGTCACCTGCTTTCCGGTCGTGGCCCTCAGGGCGGCCGCGGTCCGAATACAGCCTAGACGGGCTCCGAGCACACTGTCGCACCCGCCAACAGATCATCCTATCCGTTGGCGAGAGTCACAGCCGACGGGGTCGTTCCAGCCGCCATCGCCCGGATGTCAGGCGGTAGCGGCGGCCCGGAGCCGCTCGGCCGCAGCCGCGATGCGCTCGTCGGTCGCCGTCAGCGAGAGTCGCACATGCTCGGGGTGGTGCACCCCGTAGAAGTGGCCGGGGCCGGCGACGATGCCGAGGTCGGCGAGCCTGCCGATCGACTCCCACCCGTCGCGCCCCTCGCTCGCCCAGAGGTAGAGCCCGGCCTCGCTGCGGTCGATGCGGAACCCTGCGGCCTCGAGTGCGGGCTTCAGCAGTTCGCGCCGCGCGCGGTAGCGCGCCTTCTGTTCGCCGACGTGCACGTCGTCGCGGAGCGCCGCGATCATCGCGGCCTGCAGCGGCTGCGGGAGCATGAGCCCCGCGTGCTTGCGCACGGTCGTGATGCGCCCGATGACGCTCCGGCAGCCCGCGATGAAGGCCGTGCGGTAACCGGCCATGTTCGACTGCTTCGACAGCGAGTAGGCCACGAGCGTGTTGCGACGGCTGTCGCCGACGACGCGCGGGTCGAGCAGGCTCGGGATCGGGGCATCCGCCCACTCGCCCTCCCACCCGAGCTCCGCGTAGCACTCGTCGCCGACGATGATCGCGTCGAGTTCGAGCGCCCGCTCGCGCGCCGCGCGCAGCTCGTCGATCGTGAGCACTCGCCCGTCGGGGTTGCCGGGGCTGTTCAGCCACACGAGCTTCGTCTCGGCGGGCCACTCGGCCGGGTCGTCGGAGGCCATCGACGTGGCGCCGACGAGCACGGCGCCCATCTCGTAGCTCGGGTACGCCGCTCGGGGGTGCACGACGACGTCGCCCTCGCCAAGCCCCAGAAGGAACGGCAGGAGCGCGACCAGCTCCTTGGAGCCCACCGTCGGCAGCACGTTCGCCTCGGTGAGCCCGGTGACACCGCGCCGGCGGGCGAACCAGTCGATGATGGCGCCGCGCAACTCGTCGGTGCCGGTCGTCAGCGGATAGGCGTGGGCATCGCTCGCGTTCGCGAGCGCTTCGCGCACGAGCGCCGGCGTGGGATCCACCGGCGAGCCGATCGACAGGTCGACGACGCCCCCGGGGTGAGCCGCGGCGCGCTCACGGAACGGCGCCATGAGGTCCCACGGGTAGTCGGGCAGTTCGCCGCGAGCCATGCTCAGTGGGCCTGGGGAGGGAGCACCGCGATCACGGGGTGGTCCTTCGGGATCACGCCGATCTTGGCGGCACCGCCGGGCGAGCCGATGTCGTCGAAGAACTCGACGTTCGCCTTGTAGTAGTCGGCCCACATCTCGGGCAGGTCGTCTTCGTAGTAGATGGCCTCGACGGGGCAGACCGGCTCGCACGCACCGCAGTCGACGCATTCGTCGGGGTGGATGTAGAGCGAGCGCTCACCCTCGTAGATGCAGTCGACAGGACATTCGTCGATGCAGGCGCGGTCTTTGACGTCGACGCACGGAAGGGCGATGACATAGGTCACGGTGTTCGCTGTCCCTTCGAAAGGCTCGGGGTCCCAGTCTATGCGTCGCGCGGACGGGTCGACGGCAGCTTCGGCCACGCGACGACGAGCACCGCGATGAGGGCGGGCGCGACCGACCAGACGGTGCCCGTCAGATCGCCGACGATGAGCACCGAACCACCCGGCCCCGGCAGCGTGAGCACGGCGACCGCGACGATGACACCTGCCCCGGCCGCCGCCGCGGCCCACCGGCCGCCGGCGACGAGACGGATTCCGACGAGGAGCGCTGCGACGCCGATGAGCGCGGCCGCGAGGCCCCACGGGATCGAGACCTCGCCGATGCTGAGCGACGCTCGATGCCCGACGGTGCCGAGCGCGCCGTAGACGAGCCCGACCAGGAAGGCGACGACGATCGTGCCGAGACTCGTTCGACTCGTCATTTCGGCTGCTGGGTGACCGTGTACGAGACGACGTCGCCGTCGCCGGCGAGCAGCACGATGTACTCGCCGTTGGAGTACACGACGGCGCTCGCGGTGTCACCGTTCAACGTGGTGTCCTCGGTGAAGCCTGCGGCTTCGAGCTTCGCGGCAGCGTCGGCGACGGGATCTGCCGCGCTCGACGTGACCATCACGACCCAGCCCTCGCTGGCCCCGGCGCCCGCGGCGAAGCTGATGTCGCCGTCGATGAGCACGACAGATTCGGGGAAGTCGGCGGGCAGTTCGCCGTTCAGGCTGACGTCGCCGCCGGTGGCGCCTTCGATGGCGTCTTCGACGCCCTGGTTGACGAGGTCGCCGGGATTCGGGAAGCAGCCCGAGAGCATGGTCACCGCCAGTACGGCGATCGCCGCGGCGCTGCCCGCCCGACGGAGGGTGATGGACTGTCGCATGGCCGGCTCCTCGTGTGCAGCGATCTGGGAGATGGGGCGGGCCGGCACCACGCGGCATCCGATCGCCCCGTTCGGAATTCTACCGCCCGGCCATCGCGAGGCGATGGCGTAGCGTGGGCCGGGACACGGAACGGACCGTGCGGAGAGGACCGATGATGGCCGAGCCCAGCACTCAGGAGAACCGGCCCGACGTGCGCGTCGAGCGCGACGGCAGTCTCGCGATCGTGACGATCGACCGCCCGCAGGCGTTGAACGCCCTCTCCCCCGACGTGCTCGCGTCACTGCTCGGCGCATTCGAGTCCCTCGCCGCGGAGGGCAGCGCCGTTCGCGGCGTGCTGCTCACCGGGGCCGGCGGGCGCGCCTTCGTGGCGGGCGCCGACATCCGCGCGATGGCGGGGCTCACACCGGAGCAGGGCGAGGAGTCGTCACGACTCGGCCACCGGGTGGCCGCGGCGATCGAAGGACTCTCCGCCCCCGTCATCGCGTGCGTCGACGGCTTCGCGCTCGGCGGCGGCCTCGAGCTCGCGCTCGCCTGCGACTTCATCTATGCGACGGATGCCTCGAGCTTCGGTCAGCCCGAGGTGCACCTGGGCCTCATCCCCGGCTTCGGCGGCACCGTTCGGCTTCCCCGCGCGGTCGGGCTCGCCCGCGCCAAGGAGCTCATCTACACGGGCCGCCGCATCGACGCGGCCGAAGCGGTCGCGGTCGGGCTGGTCGTGCGGTCGTTCCCCGACCGCGAGTCGCTCTTCGCGGGCGCTCGAGCGACGCTCGACGAGGTCGGAGCGAACGCCGCGCCGGCCGTCGGCCTCGCCAAGCGCGTGCTCGTCGACGCCGCGGGCCGCCGCACCGAGTCGGCGAGCGACCTCGAGGTCACCGCCTTCGGCGACGCGTTCCGCACTCACGACATGCGCGAGGGCGTCGCCGCCTTCATCGAGAAGCGAGACCCGGCCTTCACCGGCGCCTAGTTCGCCGGATCAGCCGATCCGCGCCGACAGCCAGGCGAAGCCGTCGAAGCGCGCGCCGTCGCCGCCGAACATCTCGAGGTGCAGGTGCGGGCCGGTCGACTGACCGGTCGTGCCCACGACTCCGAGCTGCTGACCGGCGGTGACCTGCTGCCCGACCGAGACGGCGATCGAGCCGAACTGCATGTGCGCGTACGAGCTCGTGATGAGCTCGCCGCCGATGTTGTGCTGCACCTCGACGTTGACGCCGAGTCCGCCGCCGTTCTCGGTGGCGAGCACGACGACGCCATCGGCGATCGACATCACGGGCGTGCCGTTGCCGGGGGTGAAGTCGACGCCGTCGTGGAAGGTCGAGCATCCGGCGCAGGGTGCCGAACGCGGCCCGTAGCCGCCGCTGCGCTTCTCGGGGGTCTGCACCGGCCAGACGATCGTGTCGGTGTCGATGAGCTGCACGCTGCCGAGGCTCGCGACCTCCGACGTGATGGGCGGCGGTGCGACCTCGACGTCGTACTGCTCGGCGGCGAGCTCGGACATGATGCCTTCGCTGCCGACCTCGACGGTCTGGGGCGCGTACTCGATCGTGTCCTCGGCCGGCGCGTAGACCGAGGCGCGGGCGATGGTGTCGGTCGCGGTCACGGCCAGTGCGGGAACGCTCGTGGCGACCATCATGGCGCCGGCGAACGACATCGCGATCACGGAGAGGACCGGCTGGAGCGTCGCAGCGCCGGAGCGAGCAGCGCCCGTGCGGGCGAAACGGTTCCGGAGTCCGGCGAGGCGGCCGGTGCGAGGAGCGGGGGTGGGGCGGGCAGGGCTTGAGGTGGCCGCGCGGCGGCCGTGCTTGGGGGGAGTCATATGGGGGTGCGTTACGTATTTTCTGAGTCAGGTTCGAGACAACCTCAGCTACGGTACGCACCGACTCTGGGAAGAACCTCCGATGCACATGCATATTCCCCCGGAAGCCGTGAGAGCGGTCTCCCCCAGTCAGGACGCGAGAGGACGGGCAGAACGCGAAACGAGCGGATGCCCCGTGGTCGTTCGACCCCGGGG
>NZ_JBHURI010000049.1:0-31076 GCF_042673425.1 Agromyces sp. NPDC056965
GCATCCGAGGGGGTCGGATGCCGCGCCGCACCCGTCTGCACCGGGGCGCACGGTCATCCGGGAGGATGACGGCGGGGCCGCGCGAATACGGCGAGCGACCGACGCGCCGCCCCGGCCCGCCCCGGCAGGCTCGAGGGTATGAGTTCCTTCGTGATCGAGGCATCCGGCCTCAGCAAGTCGTTCGGCCAGACGCGCGCCCTCGCGGGCGTCGACCTCCAGGTGCGCACCGGGGAGGCGATCGCCATCATGGGCGCCTCCGGCTCGGGCAAGACGACCCTGCTGCACTGCCTCGCGGGCATCACCCGCCCCGATACCGGCACGGTCGGCTTCCAGTCGGGCGCCGGGCGGGTCGAGGTCACCGGGCTCAGCGAGCGCGAGCGGTCGCGCCTGCGCCGCGAGGCGTACGGCTTCGTCTTCCAGCAGGGCCTCCTCATTCCCGAGCTCACGGCGGTCGAGAACGTCGCGCTCGCCCTCATGCTGAACGGCATGCCGCGCGCCCGCGCCGAGGAGTACGGGCGCGGCTGGCTCGCCGCCCTCGGCCTCGCGGGCATGGAGGACCGCCGCATCGGCCAGCTCTCGGGCGGCCAGGCGCAGCGCGTCGCGATCGCGCGGGCGCAGGTGACCGGGGCATCCGTCGTCTTCGCCGACGAGCCGACCGGCGCGCTCGACTCGGCCACCTCGGCCGAGGTCATGCAGGCGCTCCTCGACTCGACCACCGGTCAGGGGCGCACGCTCGTGCTCGTCACGCACGACGCGGATGTCGCGGGGCGGTGCTCCCGGATCGTCGACATGCGCGACGGCCGCATCGTCGGCGAGCGGGTTCCCGGGGTGACCGCGTGATCGCCCGCGTCGCGTGGCTGCTCGCCCGACCCGGCACCGCCGGTGCGGCGGCGAGCCTCCTGCCCGTCACGGCCTTCGCGATCGTCACCTCGCTGCTGCTCGTCGTGCTCGGCGGAGCCCAGTCGTTCTGGACGTGGACCGACGACATCGGCGTCACGTACCAGGCGCTCGCGGTCATCGCCCTCGTGCTCCTCGTGGTTCCGCTGGCCTCGCTCGGCGGTGCGGCCGCCCGGCTCTCGGCCCGCCGCCGCGACGACCGGCTCGCGACCCTTCGCCTGCTCGGCGCCACCCCGGCGACCGTGTCGGCGCTCGCCGTGCTCGAATCGGTCGTGCTCGCCGCTGCCGGCGCCATCGCCGGTGTCGTGCTGTACTTCCTCCTCGTGCCGCTCGTCGCCCTCATCCCGTTCCGGGGCGAGGCCCTCGGCATCGACGGCGTGCTGCTCGGCGTGCCCGCGCTCGCCGCGGTCGTCGGGGGAGTCGTGCTGCTCGCTGCGGCGAGCGCGGTGCTCGGCCTCCGTCAGGTCGTCATCTCGCCGCTCGGCGTGCGCACGAAGCAGGACGCCCCGAAGCTGCACTGGCTCCGCATCGTCATCGGCGTCGCGGTCATCGCGCTCGCGTTCCTCATGATGTCCGTGCTGCAGGTGGCAGGCTCGGTGATGGTCATCCTCGCGATGCTCGGCGCGGCCTTCGGCGGCACCATCGCGGTGCTGAACCTCATCGGCCCGTGGGTCATCCGCCTCGTCGCGCAGTCGCAGGCGCGACGCGCGAAGACGCCGGCGCGCCTGCTCGCAGCCCGTTCCGTGCTGGAGTCGCCGAAGGCGGCCTGGCGGCAGGTCTCGGGCGTCGCGATGACGAGCTTCATGGCGGTCTTCGCGGGCACCGGCATCGCCCTGCTCGGCTCCTTCGGCGAGGCCGCCGACGCCCAGTCGACGCAGCTCTTCGCCGACATCCGCACCGGCATCCTCATCACGGTGATCGGCTCGTTCCTCATGGTCGCGAGCTCGGTCGGCGTGAACCAGGCCGCGGGCATCCTCGACCGCGGCGAGCTGTACCGCTCGCTCGGCATGCTCGGCATGCCGACCCCGACCATGGACACGGCGCGGCGGCGGGCGGTCATGTCGCCGCTGCGCATCACCGCGATCGGCTCGGC
Organism: Agromyces sp. NPDC056965; assembly: GCF_042673425.1. Classification (NCBI taxonomy): domain Bacteria; kingdom Bacillati; phylum Actinomycetota; class Actinomycetes; order Micrococcales; family Microbacteriaceae; genus Agromyces; species Agromyces sp. NPDC056965. The sequence continues at coordinate 1,991 of NZ_JBHURI010000049.1, forward strand.
GGTCACCGCGGCCGTCGTGATGCTGCCGCTCACGGGCGCCGCGATCATCGTCGCGCCGCTCTCGCTCGCGGTGATCGCCGGCGTGCTCGCGGCGGGCATCGGGGTCGTGTGGCTCGGGCTGCTCGCGACGAAGCCGATGCTCGAACGGGCGGCGGCGGGCGCGTGACCCGCCGCCCACGCTGAGCGGCTCCGCGATCAGGCGCGCGTCATCGTGGAGGGGTAGCCGCCGTCACCCGGGTAGACCCAGGCGCCGTCGACGACCCGGTCGTCGGCGCTGAAGGCGCCCTGGAAGTAGGCGGGACTGCCTTTCGCGCCGCCCCAGATCGTCAGGGTGTCGCCGACGAGTTCGTACACGTAGTCGAGCGTGTTGCCCGCCGAGTCGTAGAAGCGCGAGACGACGTCGGCCCCGGCGGGTTCGCCGAACGGGTGCAGGTGGCCGATGACCTCGAGTCCGGTGATCCGTTCGCCGAACTGGCTGAGCTCGACGTGCTGCAGCAGGAAGCGCCCGCCCGTCATCCACTCGTAGCGCACCGTGCCCTCCGCGCCGCCGCTCACCGTCCAGGTGCCGACGAGCCGGTCGAGTGCCCGAACCTCGGGTGACGGCGGGGACTGCGCACCGAGGCCTGCCGCGTCGATGTCGTGCCCGGTGATCTCGGGGGTCGCGGTGTCGTCGTTCATGGTCGTTCCTCTCGTTTCGCGGCGCATCGGTCGGCGCCGTCACGGGATACCTCGGAGCCGGCGGCCCGGCCTTGACATCGGGCCCGCGAGATCCTCCCGAACGAAACTCCTCGGCGATGTCAAGACGATGTCGTCGGCTCCGAGGTAGCGGTACAGGAACGATTCCGAACCCACGGGAGGACATCATGACCGCACACCTCGATCACCGGGCACGCATCGAGTCGCCGACCGGCGCTCGCCGCGAGTCCACTCGCCGTCTCGCCGTGGCCGCCGCGCTCGCCGGCCCGCTCTTCTACGTCTCGGCCATCATCCAGATGCTCACGCGCCCCGGCTTCGACCTCCGGGTGCACCCACTCAGCCAGCTCTCCACGGGGTCGCTCGGGTGGATCCAGATCGCGACCTTCGTGCTGACGGGTCTCGGCGTGATCGCCCTCGCGATCGTGCACCGCCGAGTCGTCGTCGACGGGCTGGGGCGGCGTGCCGCCCCGCTCTTCATCGGCCTCTTCGGCGTCGGGCTGGTTGCCGCGGGATGCTTCACGATGGACCCGCAGCTGGGCTTCCCGCTCGGCGCCCCCGAGGGAGTCGTGCCGATGTCGTGGCACTCGGTCGTGCACGCCGCCGCCGCTGCGATCGCGTTCACCGCCCTGGCGGTCGCGTGCATCGTGCTGCTCGTGCGGGACATCCGGGGCCGTGCCCTGTGGCCCGCCATCGGCAACGGCCTGACCGCCCTCGTGCTGCTGCTCCCGGTCACGCCCGAGAGCGCGAGCGTGCAGGTCGCGCTCACCGGACTCGTCGCGTTCACGTGGACGACGGTGGTCGCGATCCGGCTCTGCCGCGCCGCGTGACCCCTCGATCCCCTTCGATGATTCGAATAGCGTGGCGTCGACCGCGCCCTCTGGAAGGACACCGCTCATGAAGTTCCTCGTGCTCAGCTACACCCCGGCCGCGAGCTGGGACGCGGCGACCGCCGACGCCCCCACCGACGAGGCGCTCGCCGCATTCGCGATCTACCAGGAGTTCGAGGCCGAACTGCGGGCGACGGGCGAGTTCGTGACGAGCGAGGGCCTCGGGCATCCCGCCGTGACCACCACGGTGCGCAGGACCGAGTCCGGCGTCGTCGCCACCGACGGGCCGTTCGCCGAGTTGAAGGAGGTGCTCGCGAGCTTCGCCGTGATCGACGTCGCGAGCCTCGAACGCGCGCGGGACATCGTCAGCCGCATGGTCGAGGTGCTCGGCGAACCGATGGAGATCCGTCCGATCATGGGCGACGACTTCGCCTGATGGCTCGCGACCGCGCGATCGAGCACCTGCTGCGCTCCGAGGCGCCGCAGGTGCTCGGCGCGATCGTGCGTCGATTCGGGCGTTTCGACGTGGCCGAAGACGCCGTGCAGGAAGCGCTCATCGCCGCGAGTCGGCAGTGGCCGACCGAGGGCGTTCCCAACGAGCCCCGCAGCTGGCTCATCCGCGTCGCCTACCGCAGGATGATCGACCTGCTCCGCTCCGAACAGGCGGCGCATCGCCGCGAAGAGGCGGCCGCGGCATCCGACCCCTCGATCTTCGACCTGACCGCGCCTCGGCCGGCGGTGGTCGATCACGACGACAGCCTGCACCTGCTCGTGCTGTGCTGCCATCCGGCGCTCAGCGCGGCATCGCAGATCGCACTGACGCTGCGTGCCGTGGGCGGCCTCACGACGGCGGAGATCGCACACGCCTACGGCGTCTCCGAACCGACGATGGCCGTGCGCATCAGCCGGGCGAAGCAGCAGCTGAAGCGGGCCGGTGCGCGGTTCGAGCTGCCGCCCGACGCCGATCTCCGCGGCCGCATCGAGGCGGTCATGCGCGTGCTCTACCTGATCTTCAACGAGGGGTACACCGTCAGCTCCGGCGACGAGCTCGGTCGTCGCGACCTCGCCGAGGAGGCGATCCGCCTGGCCCGGATGCTGCAGCGGATGCTGCCGGGCGAGCCCGAGCCCGAGGGCCTCACTGCGTTGATGCTGCTCACCGAAGCGCGGCGTGCGGCGCGAACGGATGCCGGAGGCGGGCTCGTGCCGATGGCCGACCAGGATCGCGGGCGATGGGACGCGGAGCTGATCGAGGAGGGGAAGGCGCTCATCGAACGCGCGTGGGCTCGCCGCAGCATCGGCACGTATCAGCTGCAGGCCGCGATCGCCGCCGTGCATGCCGAGGCGGTCTCGGACGACGAGACCGATTGGCCGCAGATCGCCGCGCTCTACCTCGGACTCGAACAGCTCGAACCCACCGCGCCGGTGCGCCTCTCGCGCGTGGTCGCCGTCGCGCACGCCTACGGGGTGCAGCGGGGCCTCGCCCTGCTCGACGATCTCGACCGGGCGCACGGCCTCTCCGACGACCCGCTCGTCAGCGGCCGGGTGCGCGCGGTGCGCGGCCACCTGCTCGGCCGCTCCGGCGATCATGAGCTCGCCGGCGAGCAGTTCAGGGCGGCCGCGGCGATGACCGGCAACCTCATCGAGCAGCAGTACCTGGAAGACCGGGCCCTGCGGATGGAAGTACGCTCGAAGCATGAGTGACGGGTCCTTCGACGAACGTGATGCTGCCATGAGCGAGCTGCTCGGCATCAGGTCCAGCATCGACAACATCGACGCGGCGCTCATCCACCTGCTCGCCGAACGCTTCAAGTTCACCCAGCAGGTCGGGCGATTGAAGGCGACGCACGGGCTGCCGCCGAGCGACCCCGACCGCGAGCGACGCCAGATCGCGCGGCTCCGGAACCTCGCGATCGACGCGCACCTCGACCCGGCGTTCGCCGAGAAGTGGTTCAACTTCGTCGTCGCCGAGGTGATCCAGCACCACGAAGAGCTCGCCAACGGCGCGGCCTCGGGCTCCGACGAGCTGTGAGCTCCGAGCCGTGAACTGGTACCCGGCGGCGATGCCGTCGCAGGTGGGCAAGCGGTACCTCGTGACCGGGGCGAACGCCGGGCTCGGGTTCTTCACGGCGGCGCGGCTCGCCGGCGCGGGCGCGCACGTCGTGCTCGTCGGGCGCAGCCCCGAGCGGCTCGAGGCGGCGATGGCCGCGATCCGCGGCGCGCGCCCCGAGGCATCCGTCGAACCGCTCGTCATCGACCTCGCCTCGCTCGACTCGGTGCGCGCCGGCACCGCCCGCCTGCTGCACCGCCCGTCGTTCGACGGCATCGTGGCCAATGCGGGCATGGTGCACACGCCGGGCACCCGACTCGAGTCGCCCGACGGCAACGAACTCGTGCTCGCGACGAACGTGCTCGGCCACTTCGCACTGCTGGCGCGGATGCTGCCGCACCTCGCGCCGGGCGCGCGCATCGTCGCGCTCGGCTCGCTGTCGAGCCGGCTCTCGACGTTCCGCATCGACGATTTGCAGCTCGAGCGCGGCTACGACGCCTGGCGGGCCTACGCGCAGTCGAAGATCGCGATCCAGGTCTTCGCCTTCGAGCTCGACCGGCGGCTTCGAGCGGCCGACTCCCCGATCTCGAGCATCGTCGCCCACCCGGGCTACTCGGTGGGAGGCAGGACCCCGCGGGTGCCGGGCGTCAACGAACCGTCGACCGGCAAGCGATTCCGGGACTCGCTGCAGGGGCTGTGGGCGCAGGGCAAGCATCGCGGCGCCGAGCCGACCCTGCACGCGCTCACGGCGCCGGGCGTCGAGGGCGGCCAGTTCTGGGGCCCGCGCTGGTCGACGAAGGGCGAACCGACGCTGCAGCGGCCGACCCGCACGTCGACGGATGCCGCGATCGGCGCACGCTTCTGGGCCCTCGCCGAAGACGCCACCGGCACGACGTTCACCGTCGGCGCATGAGCGGGCCCGCCGAGAAGCCGCGATTCTTCGCGCGGCCGAAGGTCCGGCGCATCCTCTCGCGCACCGTGGTCGCCGTCGGCATCGTGCTCGCCGTGATCGGCGTCGTCTCGGGGCGGTACGGGTGGCTCTTCGCGGGCATCATCGCGACCGGCCTCGGCGCCGCGATGGGGCCGGGGCGCATCCGCCGCTAGCCGGGCGACGTGCGCATGCGGCACGCGGTGCGGCGTTCGCCCGCCGCTCCGCCGATCAGGCTGGCTTCACCCAGCGGCTCCACTCCGGCTGCGGCGCGTAACCTGCTGACCGCCAGATCGTCTGGCCGAGCTCGTTGCCGTCGAGCACCATGGCGTCGATGCGTGCGGCGCCGAGCTGCGACAGGCGGGCCGCCGCGTGCTCGAGCAGGCGGTTGCCGATGCCACGTCGACGGAACTCGGGGCTCACCGCGAGGCGGTAGAGGTGCGCGCGCCACCCGTCCCATCCTGCGATCACCGAGCCCACCACCGTGCCGCCGACGACGGCGACGATGAGCGCGTCGGGGTCCCGAGCGATCAGTCGTTCGAGGGCGGCCGCGGTGTCGACCGGCCGGGTGTCGTTCTCCGCAGCGGACTGCCAGAACAGCAGCACCTCGCGTATGTCGTCGGGCGTGGCGGTTCGGAACTCGGGGTCGGCCATGGCTCCGATTCTGACGCACGAGCGGCGAGATCCCGTGCGTGCGAGAACGCCGCTCGCGGTTCACCTGCCGGTAACCGTGACGCTGCCCTGCGTTGGGGCCCGCTGCCTAGCTTGGGCCATCGGAACACACAGCATGCGCCTGCACCGGGCGCAGCGGTCACGAAAGGTTTCCGATGAAGCTCAACACCAAGGCCTGGCCCGCGATCGCCGCAGCGGCCCTGCTCACCGTCGGCCTCGCCGCCTGTTCGTCGCCCTCCGCGGCCGACGACGCCGCAGCGGATGCCTCGGGTGCGAAGTTCGCCGTCGACGAGAACACGCTCGTCTTCGGCGTCGTTCCCGACTCGGTCGACACCGAGACGAACTACCAGCCCCTCATGGACTACATCGCGAAGGAGACCGGCAAGACGGTCGAGTACCACGAGTCCACCGACTACGCCGCGCTCATCGAGGCCGCCGTCGCCGGCAAGATCGACGTCGCCTCCTTCTCGGGCTTCACCTACGTGACCGCGACGAACAACGGCGCCGCCCTCACCCCGATCTCCTCGATCATCACCGAAGAGGGCCAGGAGCCCGGCTACTTCTCGCAGGCGATCGTGCCCAAGGGCAGCGACATCACCGACCTCGCCGGCTTCAAGGGCAAGAAGGTGTGCTTCGTCGACCCGTCGTCGACCTCGGGCTACCTGTTCCCGAGCTACAACCTGCTGAACGAGGGCATCGACCCCGAGACCGACGTCACGCCGGTGTTCGCGGGCAAGCACGACGTCTCGGTCACCAAGACCGGTGAGGGCGTCGAGTGCGAGGCCGGCTTCGCCGAGGACAGCGAGGTCGAGAAGAGCGACAAGGTCGAGGTCATCGCCGAGACGATGGTTCCCGGCGCACCGATCGTGCTCTCGAAGACGCTGCCCGAAGACCTGCAGGCCCAGCTGACCGACATCCTCGGCGAGGTCACGATCGACGAGATCATCGCCGCCGGCATCGACAGCGCCGACACCGACGCGTTCCGCAGCGTCTTCTTCGCGACGTCGCCCGTCGACGACGCGTACTACGACACCATCCGCGACATCTGCGAGAAGACGAACGCGGACCAGTGCCAGGGCTGACGCCTCGGCACTGAACACGGTCGGAAACGCACGGAACACGGAACACGGAGCACCGCATGGGCACGCCAGTCGGCAACGAGGATCACGTCGTCATCGACGTCACCGGACTCACGAAGGAGTTCGGCCGCACCGTGGCGCTGAATGGGGCGTCGCTCACGGTCGCGCGGGGGGAGATCGTGGTGCTCCTCGGGCTCTCGGGGTCGGGCAAGTCGACCCTGCTGCGGCACCTCGACGGACTCGAGACGCCGACCTCCGGTTCCGTGCGCGTGCTCGGCCAGGAGGTGCCGCGCCTGACGGGGCGGCGCCTCCGGGCCCTGCGCAGCCGCATGGGCTTCGTCTTCCAGCAGTTCGACCTGGTGCCATCGCTGACGGTGCTCGAGAACGTGCTGACCGGCGCGCTCTCCGAGCTCCGCGGCCCGCGCATCGGGCTCTGGAGCTACCCGCGGCGGCTGAAGCTCGCGGCGCTCGGCCATCTCGACCGGGTGGGCCTGCTCGACCGCGCGTACCAGCGGGCCGACACGCTCTCGGGCGGCCAGCAGCAGCGCGTCGCCATCGCACGCGCCCTCATGCAGGACCCCGAGATCCTCCTCGCCGACGAGCCCGTCGCCTCGCTCGACCCCGAGTCGAGCGAGCAGGTCATGTCGCTCATCCGCGAGATCGCGATGGACGCCGGACTCACCGTCGTCTGCAGCCTGCACCAGGTCGACCTCGCGCTCTCGTGGGGCGACCGCATCGTCGGCCTCCGCCACGGCGAGGTCGTGCTCGACACCCCCGCCGAGGGGCTCTCCAAGGCCGAGGTCATGGAGATCTACGGCCGGGTCGCCACGTCGACCACCGAACTCGAGGCGATCGAGGTCGAGCTCGCGGATGCCGCGGCCGACGCCGCAGCCGACACCCACCTCGCCGACGGCGCGCTGCGCTCATGAGCCTCGCCGCCGTCGCGCCGGCCCCGTCGGCACCGCCGCCGTCGCCGTCGATCGCCGAACGCGCGCCCCGCCGCCGCGTCTCGCCGGAGCGCATCGCCGCGACCCTGACGCTCGGCGCGATCGTCGTGGCATCCGTCGTCGCCCTCGCCGACTCGGGCATCTCGATCCCGAGCATGATCGAGAGCTGGGGCAACGCCGAGCGGTTCTTCGCCCGCGTCGGCTCGATCACCTTCCCCGAGCCGGGGGAGCTCCTCTACCTGACGGCACTCACGATCGGCCTCGTGCTCTGCGGCACCCTGCTCGCCGCGGTCATCTCGGTGCCCGTCGCCTACCTCGCCGCGTCGAACACGACACCTGGCCGCGCCTGGCAGGCGTTCGGCCGCTTCGTCACGGTGCTGACCCGCGCGATCCCCGACGTCGTGCTCGCGATGTTCTTCGTGCTCATGTTCTCGCTCGGCTCCCTCCCCGGAATCCTCGCGATCGGCATCCACTCGATCGGCATGATCGCCAAGCTCTTCGCCGACGCCATCGAGCAGATCGACGAAGGCCCGCGCCGCGCCATCCGTGCCGCAGGGGGCTCGAAGCTGCAGGAGTTCACGAGCGGGATCCTGCCGCAGGTGCTGCCGTCGTGGGTGGCGACCGTGCTGCACCGCAACGACATCAACCTGCGCGGATCGGTCGTGCTCGGCTACGTCGGCGTCGTCGGCCTCGGCATGGAGATGTCGTTCGCCTTCAAGTCGCTGAACTACTCGGAGGGCCTCGGCATCGCGCTCGTGATGTTCGCGCTCTGCGTGGTCATGGAGATCGTCTCGAGCGTCGTGCGCCAGGCCATGCTCGGCGGCGCACCGTCGGGCCGTGGGCTCGGCGACCGCGTCGTGCGCGGCGTGCAGAACGCCGGCGCGCGGGCACGCAGCGCCCGCTCGACGGCGGCGCAGGCACCGGCCACGGCCGGGCGGGCGGATGCCGCGGCCCCGCGCCACGGCGTCGGCGCCCGCCACGCGGCATCCGACCTCGAAGCCGCACTCCGCCGGCCGTGGGACGCCGTCCGGATCCGCAACACCGCCTGGGGCTGGATCGCGCTCGCGGTCGTCATCGGCAGCGTGCTCGTCTGCAACATCCAGTGGGGCGACCTCATCACCTTCTGGGCGAAGGTTCCCGCGATCGCGGTGCAGTTCTGGCCGCCGAACTTCGGCAACTACGACACCGCCACCATGTTCGGCGCGATGGCGCAGACGATCGGCATCGCGCTCGCCGCGACGCTGCTCGCGTTCGTCGTATCGGTGTTCGTCGGCTCGCTCGCCGCCCGCAACGTCGCCCCGAACGGCACGGTGCGCACCTCGATGCGACTGCTGCTCGTGGTGATCCGCGGCATCCCCGAGGTGATCCTCGCGATCGTGCTCATCGTCATCACGGGCCTCGGCAGCCAGGCCGGCACCCTCGCCCTCGCATTCGGCGGCATCGGCCTGCTCGGCAAGCTCATCGCAGACTCGTTCGAAGAGGTGCGGCCGGGGCCCGAACGGGCGCTGCGCGCCACCGGCGCGAGCCGCGGCCAGGTCTACGCCTCGGCGACGCTGCCGCAGGGAACGCGAGCGCTCATCGGGCACAGCTTCTACCTGCTCGACACGAACATCCGTGCGGCGACGATCCTCGGCATCGTGGGCGGCGGCGGCATCGGCTACTACCTGCTGAACGCCGGGCAGGGATCGAACTACGCCGTCGTGACCGCGATCGTGCTGATGATCCTCGTCACGGTGCTGATCGTCGAGGGCATCGCGATGTGGATGCGGCGGGTGTTCCGATGAACACGAGCCCGATGAGCACGAGCCCGATGAGCACTGCCCGCTTCGACGTCGCCGTGGTCGGCTCCGGCATCGTCGGCCTCGGCGCCGCGCTCGCCGCGCACCGACGCGGGCAGCGGGTCGTCGTGATCGAGCGGGGCAGCGAGGCATCCGGGGCATCCGTTCGCAACTTCGGTCACCTGTGCTTCACCCCGCAGGCCGGGCTCGCCCGCGAGTTCGCGCTCACGTCTCGTGAACTGTGGCTCGGGCTCGCCCTCGACGCCGGCGTGTGGCTGCGCGATTCGGGCACCCTCGTGGCCGCCCGCCGCGACGACGAGTTCGCCGTGCTCAGCGATCTCGCCGGCACCCGCGGCGCCGAGGTCGAGCTGCTCACGGCGGCCGAGGCCGAAGCGCGGATGCCGCTCGCCCCGGGCAGCGCCGTCGGCGGCGCGTTCCTCCCGCGCGACCTGCAGGCGAACCCGCGACAGGCCGTCACCGCGCTCGCCGCGCACCTCGAGCGCGAGGGCGTCGAGTTCCGCCGGCGCACCGCGGTCGGCGCCGTGCGCCCCGGCCGCGTCGAGACGAGCCGCGGCCCGATCGACGTCGGCCGGGTGATCGTCGCGGTGAACCACGACATCGACCAGCTCTACCCCGAGGTCGCCGAGCGGCACGGCATCGTGCGGTGCGCGCTCGACATGATGCGGGTCTCCGCCGAGCTGCGGATGCCGCTCGCCGCGCCGCTCCTCACCGGCTGGTCGCTCGTGCGGTACGGCGCCTTCTCGGCCACCCCGGCCGCTGCGGCCCTCCGCGAGCGGCTGCACTCCGAGCGCCCCGACCTCGCGGCGCTCGACCTGAACCAGATGTACACGCGGCTGCCCGACGGCACCCTCATCGTCGGCGACACCCACTCGCGAGGCGCGACCGTCGCGCCGTTCCAGGCCGAGTTCGCGTTCGAGTCGCTCGCCGCCGAGACCCGATCGCTCTTCGGCATCGATGAGCTGCGCGTCGTCGAGCGCTGGCAGGGCGTCTACGCGAGCGGGCCCGAGGACTTCCTCATGGAGGAGGTCGAGCCCGGCGTGCACCTCGTCGCCGCCACCACCGGCATCGGCATGACGACCGGACTCGGGCTCGCCGAGCACGTCGTCGCCGGCTTCTCCGGCGAACCGGTGTTCGCCCGCGACTCGTCGGCGTTCGCCCCGGCACCCACGATCACCCTGCAGAAAGGCGCATCATGACCTCGAACACTCCCATCGACCTCTCCGCCGACGAACTCGCCGAGCGCGACGAGCTGGCCGAGCTCTCCGAAGCGGGCGAGGCGGGCGAGGCCGGCACGCGCGCGCTCATCGCCGAGCAGCTCGACGAGCGGCTCGAGGACTTCGATGACGACGACCTCGACGACGACGACGAGTCGGGCGACATCGAGCTGATCGTGCTCGACATGGCCGGAACGACCGTCGCCGACGACGGCGTCGTGGAGCGGGCGTTCGAGCTCGCCGCCGAGCGCAGCGGCATCGCGACCGGCGAGGCCTTCGACCGCGCGCTCCAGTACGTTCGCGACACCATGGGCCAGTCGAAGATCGAGGTCTTCCGCGTGCTCGCCGATGGGGACGAAGACGCCGCGCAGCGGGCGAACTCGGCCTTCGAGGGGGCGTACGCCGAGCTCGTCGCGAGCGAGGGCGTCGCCGAGATCCCGGGTGCGGCCGACGTCATCAGGGAACTTCGGGGCGCCGGGGCATCCGTCGTGCTCACGACCGGATTCTCGCCCGAGACGCGGACCGCGATCATCGATGCGCTCGGCTGGCACGACCTCGCCGATGCCGTGCTGTCGCCCGCCGACGCCGGCCGTGGCCGCCCGCACCCCGACATGCCGCTCACCGCACTGCTCCGCACCGGCGCGAGCGCGGTCGACGCGATGGTCGTCGTCGGCGACACCGTGAGCGATGTCGCATCGGGCGTCAATGCGGGCGCCGGGTTCGTCGTCGGCGTGCTGAGCGGCGCACACGACCGCGACGCGCTCGAGGAGGCCGGAGCCGACGCCGTCATCGACAGCATCACCGAGCTGCCCGCGCTGCTCGGCCTCCGCGGCGAGTAGCGGCGTGTCGATGCACACCGTCGTGCGGGTCGGCGATCTCGACATCATCGTCAAGCCCTCGCCGATCGCGATGGTCTGGTACGAGCCGGGCCGCCCGCATGAGGCGCTCGCGGCGCCCGGGGTGCGGCTCGCGCCGGGGGAGGCGCTCGTCGAGGTCGAGCTCGCCACGATCTGCGGATCCGACGTGCACACGGTCAGCGGTCACCGTTCCGCTCCCGCGCCGCTCGTGCTCGGGCACGAGCAGGTCGGCCGCGTCGTCGCCGTGGGCGACGGCGCGGTGCGGGCCGACGGCACACCGCTCGAACTCGGCGACCGCGTCGTGTGGTCGGTCACGGTCAGCTGCGGCGACTGCGACCGGTGCCGCAGGGGACTCGCGCAGAAGTGCCGCACGCTCGCGAAGTACGGGCACGAGCGCGTGCACCGGGGCTGGGAGCTGTCGGGCGGTTTCGCGACCCACGTGCAGTTGCGAGCGGGCACTGCGACGGTGCGCGTCAGCGAGGCGCTGCCCGCAGCCATCGCGGCACCCGCATCGTGCGCGACGGCCACCGCGGTCGCCGCACTCGACGCGGCCGCCGCGAAGGTCGAACTCGACGGCGCGCTCGTGCTCGTCACCGGTGCGGGCATGATCGGCCTCTCCGTCGCGGCGATGGCCGTCGAGGCCGGCGCGGAGGTCGTCGTCAGCGATCCGGATGCCGCGCGGCGAGCGTTCGCCCGGCGGCTCGGCGCCGTCACGGTCGACCCGCTCGCCCGGGGCGCATCGCCCGATCGCCTCGACGCGGCGCTCGCGCGCTTCGCGGAGCGCGGCCGCTCCGAAGTGCTCGTCGCGATCGAGGCATCCGGAACCGCGGCGGCGGTGCGCACCGTGCTCGACGTCGTCGGGGTCGGCGGCGTCGCCGTGCTCGTGGGCAGCGTCTCTCCGGGGTCGGAGGTGAGCCTCGATCCCGAGACCGTCGTGCGGCGGCTCGCGACCGTGACCGGCGTGCACAACTACTCGGCGGGCCAGCTCGAGCGCGCGGTCGCGTTCCTCGAGCGGGCGTGGCAACTGCTGCCGTTCGAGGAGCTCGTGGGGGCGACGCATCCGCTCGCCGAGCTCGACCTCGCGCTCGAGGAGGCCGCGACCGGCCTGCACGTTCGGGTCGGGGTGGCGCCGGGTCGCCGCCTGATCTGATCCCGTGAATCTGGAGACCCGAGGAGCTGGGAGACGTAGGCTGATCGAATCATGCGCGTCATCAGTTACAACCTGCGGAAGCACCGGGCGAGCGGCGAACTCGTCGGTCTCGTCGAGCGCCACTCGCCCGACATCCTGTGCCTGCAGGAGTGCGACACGCAAGACCTCCCGCAGCAGATCCACGACCTGCAGCTCGCCGACGCGACGCAGCGCAACCGGCTCGGCCTCGCGCTCTACTACGACGCGGAGCGGTTCCGAGCGCTCCGCATCCAGGCGTTCGCGCTCAAGAAGTCGCTGCACGACCGACTGCTGCAGCCGGCGCACGAGCGACTCATCGGGGTGCGGCTCTTCGACAACGAGGCGCAGCGCGAGCTCATCGTCGCCTCGTTCCACGCTGCGCCGCTGACCGCGCTGAACTCGCTGCGACGCCACCAGATCAAGTCGGCGCTCGGCGAGCTGCAGTTCCTCGGCCCGGGGCTGCCGACCCTCATGGTGGGCGACTACAACTACCCGATCTTCAAGGAGAACCTCGGCGAGAAGGTGCGCGACTCGGGCTACGACCTGACGCTCAGCGACAAGCGCACCTACACGCGGTACAAGTTCTTCCGCGGGCACTTCGATCTCGCGACCTCGGTCGGGCTCGACATCTCGGTCGTCGAGACCCTCGCGCGCGGATCGTCCGACCACATGCCGATCCTCGTCGACGCCGAGTACAGCGTGCCGGTCGTCGCGAGCGCCACATGATCGGTCGCGAACTCGCGCTCGCGCTGCGCGACGCCGGCCTCGTGTGGCACCCCGAGTCGGGCGATCGCTTCGCGCTCGACCTGCCCGATGCCGTCGAGTCCGAGGTCGAGGCCGAGGTGTTCACGGTCAGCGAGATGACGATCGAGCCGCAGGCGTACTCGACCGACACGGTGCTCGGCTTCAACGGCACGACCGAGTGGGCGCTCGACTCGGTCTCGGTCGGCGACGCCGTCTGGCTGCCGCGCGAAGACCAGTTGCGGGAGCTCCTCCGCGGGTCGTTCCGGGCGCTCCGGCGCCTCGACGACGCGTTCGAGGTCGAGATCGAACTCGGCGGCGAGTCGCACCGCTTCGAGCATCCCGACGTCGCCGAGGCGTACGGCCTCGCCCTGTTCGAACTGATCGGGCGATCGCGATGACGGATGCCTCGGCGCCCGGGCGGTCTCCTTCGCACTCGTCGGGGGCGCTGCAGGTGCTGCGGCCGCTCGCCGATGCCGCTTCGGCTGCGGCCGCCGAGCTCGCCCGCCACGGCGCCCGCGACGAGGCGCTCGCCGAGTACGTGCCCGAGCGCCGCACGCTCGGCATCTCGCGTGCGGCGCGGATGACCCCGCTCGGCCGGGTCTGGCGGCTCGGGGTGCTGCTCGTCGGCGCCGACGGCCGGCTCTTCGCGACCGGTCGGGTCGTGCGCGCCGAACGCCCCGTCAGGCGGAGCACCCCGGCAGCGGCGATCGCCGAGCAGCGCGCCTTTGCCGCCGCCGCCGCGAAGGGCGGCTTCGCCGAGGGCGAGACCGTGAACTTCGGTGCGGTGCCGATCGACCCCGTCGAGCTCGTGCGGTCCGGGGCATCCGGCGCGCTCGTGGTGGTCGGCGACGAGCTGTTCGTGCGCTGGAGCCCGGCTCAGCCCGGCGCGCTCACGCCGCTCGACCGCTACCTCGCCGACCGGGTCGAGCTGCTCGCGAACCCGCCGTCGGGTTCCTGAACCGGGGCCTGCCGCCAGGCCGGACCGACGTCAGAACGTCGGGGTCGGCTGGAACAGCATGAAGATCGTCCATCCGCATGCGACGACGGTGAGGCCGAGGGCGATCCACCAGGCGAAGACCGGCGGCTCGGACACGAGGTTCCAGATCAGGAAGCCGAGCTGCAGGATCCCGACCACCGAGGCGATCGCCGTCGAGACCACGGCAGGCTCGAACACCGCGTGCTGCATCGTCCCAGTGCCGTCGTCCAGCTGGTACGACAGCTGGATCGCCGACACCGAGAGGAGCACGGCGACGACCGCGAAGAGCACGAGGAAGGAGGCGAAGACGATGCGCTGGGAGCGTTGCATGGGCTCCATGATGGCAGTTGCCCGCCGTCGGGCTCCTGAGCCGTTCAGCTGCGCGGCCCGCTCCCGTTTGCTAGGGTCGACGATCGTGTCCTGCAATTTCACTGCGATGATCATTCGGCCCCGCACCGCCTGAGGCGGAGCGACCGAACCTTCACGCGTCCCTCCGCCTCGGCCAACGACCCTGGCCGCGGTGCTCCTTCGGCGCGCCCGGCTGACGATCCTCGCCAGCGGAGTTCTCATTGCGTACACACATCCCTTCTTCCCTTCCCTTCTCGTCTTCTGCCTCCCGTTCCGGGCGGTCCGCCCGCTCCCGCCGAGCGCCGGTTCCGGCCCCTTCGACCCTCGCCCAGCCGTCCTTCGGCGGCCGCCATGAGCTCGGCCAGAACTTCCTCGTCGACCGCCGCGTCGTCGACAGGTTCGTCGCGCTGACGGCTGCGGCGCACGGCCCGATCGTCGAGCTCGGCGCCGGCAGCGGCGCGATCACGCGCGAACTCGCAGCGCTCGGTCGACCGCTCACGGCGCTCGAGATCGACCGGCGCCGAGCCGACTCGCTCCGTCGTGAGTTCGTCGATGATCCGCACGTGACGATCGTGCAGGCCGACGCCCTCGCGTGGCGGTACCCGACGGCGCAGCACACCATCGTCGGCAACGTGCCGTTCCACCTCACGACGGCGATCATGCGGTCGCTGCTCGCCCGGGGAGGCTGGACCGACGCGGCCCTGCTCACCCAGTGGGAGGTCGCGCGGCGTCGCTGCGGGGTCGGCGGCTCGAGCCTGCTCACGGCCCAGTGGGACCCGTGGTTCACGTTCCGGCTGCACGAGCGCGTGCCGGCGCGGGCGTTCAAGCCGGCACCGTCGGTCGACGGCGGCGTCTTCACGATCGAGCGACGTTCCGAACCGCTGGTGCCCGCGGCCGACACCGCGGCGTATCAGGCCTTCGTCGCGGAGGTCTACCGGGGGAAGGGGCGCGGACTCGCGCAGATCCTCCGCCGCACGTCGCGGCCGCTGCGCGCCGATCGGGTCGCCGGGCTCCTCCGCGCCGTCGGCGTCGGCGCGGAGACGCTGCCGAGTCGGCTCACCGGGCCGCAGTGGGCTGCGCTCTGGGCGGGGGTGAGCGGAGCGGCCGGGGGCCGGGGGTGATGGTTCAGAGGGTCAGCGGTTCGAGCCGCCGATCGTCACCTCGCGATGCAGTGAAGCGGTGCTACTGATCGGTGAAGAGGTTCGGTGCGATCTTCCGGCTGTGGCCCGCGGGCGCCGGTGCGCTCGCGGGCGCATCGGCTCTCACCACATAGCTGCCGGTCGTCCCACCGACGCCGAACTCGGGGGCGCCACCGCAGCCGAGGACCCAATCCGTCGAGTCCGGGTAGATCAGGAGGCAGACGCGGTCGGTCTCCTCGGCCTTCACCAGGTACAGGCGGTTGCCGTCGTGCTCGACGAGGAAGCGGCTGCTCGATCGAACGATGTCGTCGTATGCGTAGTCCGGCAAGTCGGTGGGGAGAGCATCGCCCGGTGCCTCCGCCCGATCGAGGGCGGCGAACCCGAGTCCCGACCCGACGCACGCCGTGAGCATCACGAGAGCGAATGCGCCGACGACGGTGACGAGTGCCAGCCGCATCGTTGCTCCCATGGCCGAATACTGCCAGAGTGCGGAAGCCGGGCGCCAGACGCAACCGCCCTCCGCGGCGATCGCATCCGGCGCGCTAGGGTCTCGTCGTGTGATCGTATGGCTGAACGGCACCCATGGCGTGGGCAAGACGACGACGAGTGCGCTCGTGCAGGAACTGATCCCGGACTCGCGCGTGTTCGACGCCGAGAAGGTCGGCGAGACGCTCATGGACATCAAGCCGGGGCTGCCCCAGACCGACAACTTCCAGCACTGGCCGCCGTGGCGGCCGCTCGTGGTCGAGACCGCTCGCCGCATTCTCGACTACACCGGCGGCACGCTGGTGATGCCGATGACCGTGCTCGTCGAACCCTACTGGCGAGAGATCAGTGACGGTCTGGCGCACCACGACATCCCGGTGCAGCACTTCGTGCTCCACGCGGACCAGAAGACCCTCCGTCGACGCATCGAGGAGGATACGGTGCTCGGACCGTCGTGGTTCCGTTTCGAGTACCTCGACCCCTATGCCGAGGCGTCCCGCACCTGGCTGCACGATGCGGCCGAGGTGATCGACACCACGGACCTCACGCCCGCTCAGGTCGCACTGCGGATCGTGGAGCGCGTCGACACGACTGCTTCGTAAGCGGGGTGATCGCTTCGGCATCCGCTCGCCGTCACGCGAGAATGGGTGCACGGCGGCAGGGGAGGGCGCATGAGGTGGTATCGCTCCGATGCCGCGCGGGACTTCGCCGTCGCCGCGAACGACGGCATCATCGGCACCGCCGGCGTGCTGCTCGGCTTCGCGGGCGCGGGCGCCTCGAGCACGACCCTGCTCGTGGCCTCGCTCTCGGCACTCGTCGCCGGATCGGTCGCGGGCTTCGGTGCGAAGTACGCCGAGCTCGCGGCGGAGCGCGACGCCGAACGGGCGCTCATCGCCGAGACGGCGGAAGACATCCGGGAGGATGCGAGCGACGACCTCGACGACCTCGCAGCGCACTTCGTCGAGCGCGGCGTCTCCCTCGACCTGGCACGGGATGTCGCGCAGCAGATGCACGCCCACGACGCCGTCGGGGCGCAGCTCGAGGCCGAGCACGGCATCGACGAACCCATGCCTCGCTGGCGCCCGGTGCTCGGGGCGCTGGGGAACGCGGCAGCGCTCGCCACTGGCTCGCTGCTGCCGCTGCTCATGCTGCTCGCGTACCCGGCGGCATGGGAGGAATGGGCGGTCGCTGCCGCGACCCTGATCTCGCTCGCCGTGACGAGCGTGCTCATCGCCCTCTCGGCGCGCACCTCCGTGCCGCGCGCGCTCCGCCGTACGATCGGCATCGGCGTGGCGACGATGGGGCTCAGCTACCTGGTCGGCCTGGTCGTCTTCTGACCGCCGTCGCTGGCGTCGTCGCGGCGTGCACGATCTCCGTCGCCGCTGCCGCGCTCCGAACCCTGCGACTCCTGCTCCTGCACGGCCTCGATGATCGAGTTCTGCAGGCCCCGCTGCCCGGTGTGCAGCTCCTGGTACTTCTCGCCGGCGCTCATGAGCGGCCCGAGCGCGTGCCGCAGACGCGAGCGCGTGCCCCGCGGGGCGCGGAACCAGCGCACGACGATGCCGACGACGATCGCGATCGCGAGCAGCGCGACCGGCACCCAGACGAGGGCGAGCGACCACGTCTCGGGAGTCATCTCAGAACCCGTACGGCGTGATCGGGTCGAGGTGGCCGTCGCGCAGGGCCTCGAGCACCGCGAGCTCGTGCGGCACGACGGGCACGGGCAGGGCGTCGAGCGGGAACCAGGCGAGCTCGGCCGCCTTGTCCTCCATCAGCCTCGGCTCGCCGCGCCACTCGGTCGCACTGAAGAACACGTCGATGCGCTCCTCGATCGACCGGTGCGGTTCGCCGCCGGTGCGGTGCATGACGGTGAGCACCGTGAGCGCGGACTCCTCGAGTTCGACCCCGAGCTCCTCGCGGGTCTCGCGCACGGCGGCCGCGAGCAGGGACTCGCCCTGCTCGACGTGGCCCGCCGCACCGCACGCCCAGTGCTCGTCGAAGTAGCCCGTTCCCCGTCGCAGCTGCAGCAGCACCTCGTCGCCGCGCCGCAGCACGACGTAGGCGGCGGGAATGACCGCGAAGCGCCCGTGGGAGGCCGCGTACGCCTCGGTGTACGACTCGGACTCGGTCACGGGGTGTCGATGCGCTTCGCTACTCGACCGGCGTCAGTAGCCGACGATCGGCCCGAACGCGTCGGCGAGCGGGGCGCGGTTGATGCCGCGCAGCTCGTCGATCGAGACCGTGAAGAGGCCCTGCACCTCGAGCGCGCCCGACGTGGCGTCGGTCACGCCGATGCGGCGCACGGGGTAGTCGCGTCCCTCGCAGAGGCCGCGGAACTTCACGTCGTCTTCGCGAGGCACCGTCACGATGACGCGGCCCGCCGACTCGGAGAAGAGCGCGGTCGCGAGGTCGATGCCGGCGTCGCCGGCGATCTCGTCGAGCACGACGCGGGCGCCGACGCCGAAGCGGCCGACCGCCTCGGCGAGGGCGATCGCGAGGCCGCCGTCGGAGAGGTCGTGCGCCGAGTCGATGAGGCCCTCGATCGCCGCGGCGTTCAGCAGCTCGGCGAGGCGCTTCTCGCCGGCGAGGTCGACCGCCGGCGGGCGACCGCCGAGGTGGCCGTGCACGACGCCGGCCCACGCGGAGCCGTCGAGCTCGAGCGCGGTGTCGCCGAGGAGGTAGATGTTGTGGCCGTCGTCCTGCCATCCCGAGGGGATGCGGCGGGCGACGTCGTCGATCACGCCGAGCACGGCGATCACGGGCGTCGGGTGGATCGGCACGTCGCCGGTCTGGTTGTAGAACGAGACGTTGCCGCCCGTGACGGGGATGCCGAGCTCGAGGCATCCGTCGCTGAGGCCTTCGACCGTCTCGGAGAACTGCCACATGACCTCGGGGTTCTCGGGGGAGCCGAAGTTCAGGCAGTCGGAGACGGCGGCGGGCACCGCGCCGGAGACGGCGACGTTGCGGTACGCCTCGGCGAGGGCGAGCTTCGCGCCCTGACGCGGGTCGAGCTGCGAGTAGCGGCCGTTGGCGTCGGTCGCGACCGAGACGCCGAGACCCGACTCCTCGTCGACGCGCACCATGCCCGCGTCGTCGGGGTAGCTGAGCGCGGTGTTGCCGAGCACGTACTTGTCGTACTGGTTCGTGACCCACGCGGCATCCGCCTGGTTCGCCGAGCCGACGAGCTTCAGGAACTGCTCGCGGATCTCCTCGGGAGTCGCCGGGCGATCGAGCTTCGCGGCCGTGTCGGCCTGCAGTGCGTCGATCCAGGTCGGGTAGGCGACGGGGCGCTCGTAGACCGGACCGTCGACGGCGACGGTGCGCGGGTCGACGTTCACGATCTCCTGGCCGTGCCACATGATCGAGAGGCGGCCGGTGTCGGTGACCTCGCCGAGCACGCTCGTCTCGACGTCCCACTTCTTGACGACCTCGAGGAAGCCCTCGAGCTTCTCGGGGCGCACGATCGCCATCATGCGCTCCTGGCTCTCGCTCATCAGGATCTCTTCGGGCGTCAGCGTGGGGTCGCGCAGCAGCACGTCGTCGAGGACGATCGCCATGCCGCCGTCGCCGTTCGAGGCGAGCTCGGAGGTCGCGCAGGAGATGCCCGCGGCGCCGAGGTCTTGGATGCCCTCGACGAGGTCGCCGGCGAAGAGCTCGAGGCAGCACTCGATGAGCACCTTCTCGGCGAAGGGGTCGCCGACCTGCACCGCGGGGCGCTTGGTGGGGCCGCCCTCGGCGAAGGTGTCGGAGGCGAGGATCGACGCGCCGCCGATGCCGTCGCCGCCGGTGCGGGCGCCGAAGAGCACGACCTTGTTGCCGGCGCCCTTGGCGTTGGCGAGGTGCAGGTCTTCATGGCGCATGACGCCGACCGCGAGGGCGTTGACGAGCGGGTTCGCCTGGTACACCGGGTCGAACCAGGTCTCGCCGCCGATGTTCGGCAGGCCGAGGCAGTTGCCGTAGAAGCTGATGCCCGAGACCACGCCGTGCACGACGCGGGCGGTGTCGGGGTGGTCGATGGCGCCGAAGCGCAGCGCGTCCATGACGGCGACGGGGCGGGCGCCCATCGAGATGATGTCGCGCACGATGCCGCCGACGCCGGTCGCTGCGCCCTGGAACGGCTCGATGTAGCTCGGGTGGTTGTGGCTCTCGATCTTGAACGTGACCGCCCAGCCCTCGCCGACGTCGATGACGCCCGCGTTCTCGCCCATGCCCACCATGAGGTTCTTCTTCATCTCGGGCGTGACCTTCTTGCCGAACTGGCGAAGGTAGATCTTCGACGACTTGTACGAGCAGTGCTCGCTCCACATGACCGAGTACATCGCGAGCTCGGCGCTTGTGGGGCGACGGCCCAGGATGTTGCGGATGCGCTCGTACTCGTCGGGCTTCAGGCCCAGGGCGGCGTACGGCTGCTCCTTCTCGGGGGTGGTCGCCGCGACCTCGACGGTGTCGAGCACCGCGGTCGTCGGTGCAGCGATGTTGGCGGGGGTGTTGATGGTCACGAGTGGCGAGCTCCAGAAGACGGCGGCGATGCGGATGCCGCGGGGCGAATGCCTGACCCCAGCAGTCTACCGGCCGTTGCAGACTCCCTTTCCGCGGTCATCCGCGGCCTGTTCGCCCGCTGCTCGTGCCGATCCGACCGGCACGAGCAGCGGCCCCGCCCGTTCACATCACGCGACCGCGGTCGCCTCGAGCTCGACCATCTGGCCGGGGATCGCGAGCCGCGTCACCCCGAGCATCGTGGTGGTGGGCGCGACGCCCGCAGCGCCCAGCCGCGATGCCAGCACGCCGTAGTGCGGGAACAGCAGGTCGACGTCGGTCGTGTACACGTTGAGCCGCACGACGTCGCCGAGTGACATGTCCGCCGCGGCGAGCACGGCCTCGAGGTTGTCGAGGCTGAGCGCCAGCTGCGCCGCCATGTCCCCGTCGTGCTGGGGCGTGCCATCGCTGCCCATCGCCGTCTGCCCCGAGCAGTACAGGGTGCGGGCCTGCCCGGAGACGAGCTCGCCCTGGTTGAATCCCATCTCCACCGACCACGTCACCGGGTTGATCGCCGTTCGTTCGATTGCCACTTCTGCTCCATTCGATTCGCGGGACTGCGTACGTCTCGAGCCTTCCAACGAATCACGACACCCTCCGTCATGTATTCGGATAACGTGCTCGTATGCGTGCCGACCGCCTGGTCTCACTGGTGCTGCTGCTCCGCCAGCGGGGTCGGCTGACCGCCGACGCGCTCGCCCGCGAGCTGGAGGTCTCCACCCGCACCGTGCTTCGCGACATCGAGGCGTTGTCGACGGCCGGCGTTCCGGTCTACGCCGAACGCGGCAGGCACGGCGGGTTCGAGTTGCTGCCCGGCTTCCGCACCGAGCTCACCGGGTTGAACCCCGACGAAGCGCTCGCCGTGCTGACCGCCGGGTCCGGCCGCGGCGAGCAGGCGTTCGGACTCGGCTCGGCGCTCGCCTCGGCGATGCGCAAGGTCGTCGACGCGATGCCCGAGACCGATCGGCTCACCGCGAACGTCGCCGCCCGGCGCATCCTCGTGGAGCCCGAGACGGATCTGCTCTCGCGCCGGCGCTCGACCGAGGAGGTGGCGCGCACGACGATGAGCGAGGTCCGCCGGGCGGTGCTGACCGGAGTCAAGCTGCGCATCCTCTACACGGCAGTGGGCCGGGAGCCGACGTGGCGCACGGTGGATCCGATCGGCCTGGTCACCGTGCGCGACCGGGGCTACCTGCTCGCAACGACCGACGGCGAGGATCGCACCTACCGTCTGTCGCGGATCTCGGACGCCGAAGCGCTCGCCGAGGCGGCCGAGCGGCCGAGCCAGGTCGACCTGGACCGGATCTGGCGAGAACGCAGCGCACGATTCCTGGCCGACGGCCACATCGTCGTGCTGGCGCGGGTGGCCCCCGAACGGCGCGAGGAGCTGTTGGATGCCGCGGTGGCGGTCCGAGCCGAAGAGCCCGATGCCGACGCCGACGGCTGGTCGCGCGTCGAGGCCACCTTCCAGGATCTCCGACATGCCGAGTGGGCGCTGTGGCAACTCGGCACGGACGCGGAAGCCCTGGGCCCGCCGTCGCTGCGAACCGCGCTCGGCGAGCGGGCTGCCGCACTCGTCGCGCGGTACGTCGGTGCTTCCCCCAGCGCGCTCCCGCGTCCGACCCGGTAGAATGCCGAGTGGTCGTCGCGTTCTCGACGACCCTGGGCGCGCACATCAGCGCGCAGTCGACCCGCCGTAGCGCTCGCGGAGCCCCGCCCCGCGCCCGCGGGGAACGCCCTTCGTTCAGGTATCCCATGACGCCGTCAACTCCCGTCGATTCCACTTCCTCCACTCCCGCCGTCGCGCCGCCGTTCCCGTGGCTGGGCCTCATCGTGCTCGCCTCGGCCGTCTTCCTCTCCGTCACGATCGAGATGCTCCCGACGGGCCTGCTGCCCGACATGAGCCGTGAGCTCGGCGTCGGCGAACCGCTGGTGGGCCTCCTCGTCACCGTGTTCGCCGCGACCGTGGTCGTGCTGACGGTGCCGCTCGCAGCCCTCACCCGCAAGGTCGGCCGCCGCCGCCTCATCGTGATCGCACTCGTCGTGCTGGCGATCAGCTGCGTGCTCACCGCCCTGGCGCCGAACTACCCGACCGTGGTCGCGACTCGCGTGCTCGGCGGAGCCGCGCACGGCGTGTTCTGGTCGGTCGTCGGCGCCTACGCCGGGCACCTCGTGCCGAAGGAGCAGCTCGCCCGCGCCGTCTCGATCTCGGTCGCCGGCGGTTCGGCCGCGTTCGTGCTCGGCGTGCCGCTCAGCACGGCGCTCGGGCAGGCGCTCGGCTGGCGCTCCGCGTTCGCCGCGATGGGCGCGCTCACGCTCGTGGGTGCCGTGCTCGTCTGGCGGTTCCTCCCCTCGGTGCGGCACCACGCGGGCGAAGCGGATGCCGCGCCGGTTCGTGTGCGCAAGGACGCGACCTTCGTGCCCGTCATCGTGGTGTGCCTCATCACCGCGACCGCGATGATCGGCATGTACAGCTTCTACACCTACGTCGCCCCGTACCTGACCGATGTCATGGGCCTGCCGGCGAGTGCGATCAGCCCGATGCTGCTCGCCTACGGCATCGCCGGCGCGGTCGGCCTGGTGCTCGCGGGTGCCGTGCTCGGGCGACGCCCGACGGTCGGCCTCGTGGTCGCGATGGTGGGCACCGCCCTCGGCGCGGTCGGCCTCGCGGTGTTCCCGCAGGTGCCGGTGGCGGGCATCGCGAGCTTCCTGCTGTTCGGCACCGCGTTCGGCGCGCTGCCGACGATGCTCAACACGAGGCTGCTGCACTCGGCCTCAGCGAGGATCCGCGATGCCGCGGCGTCGTTCTACACGACCGCGTTCAACACGGGCATCGGCGGCGGCGCGCTGCTCGGTGCGGCGCTCTACGGTGTGATCGGCCTCGCGGCGCTGCCGTGGGTGCTCGTCACGCTCTTCGCGTGCGCGACGATCGCGCTCGTGTGGACGGCGCTCGTCAACCGCGTGCACCACTGAGCGAGCGGCTACTCCGCCCGTGAGAACGCGGCGGCGCGCTCGATCTGGTCGCGCGTGAGCGTCACCCCGGTGTAGCGCTCGAACTGCGCGGCGGCCTGCATCGCGTGCACTTCGGCGCCGCTGATGACGAGCTTGCCCGCGGCCCTGCCCGCCGAGACGAGCGGCGTCTCGGCGGGGAAGGCGACGACGTCGAAGACAACGGATGCCGCGGCGACGTGCGCCTCGGAGAACGAGAGCGCCGAGGCATCCGCCCCCTGCATGCCGAGCGGGGTGACGTTCACGATCACGTCGGCGCCGGGCTCAGGGTCGGCGGCCGTCCACGCGTAGCCGTACTGCTCGGCGAGCGCCGGTCCGAGCGCGGCGTTGCGTGCGAGCACCGTGACGTCGGAGAATCCCGCGCCGCGGAACGCCGCGACCACGGCCTTCGCCATGCCGCCTGAACCGCGCACGAGCACCGACTGCGCGGGGTCGAGGCCGTTCTCGGCGATGAGCTGCGCGATCGCCTCGTAGTCGGTGTTCGACGCGGTGAGCACGCCGCCGTCGTTCACGATCGTGTTGACCGATTCGATCGCCGCGGCCGAGGGCTCGACGACGTCGACGAGGGGGATGACGGCTTCCTTGAACGGCATCGAGACGGAGCATCCGCGGAAGCCGAGCGCCCGGACGCCGCGCACGGCGCCCTCGATGTCGTCGGTCGTGAACGCCTTGTAGACGAAGTTCAGTCCGAGCTCGTCGTAGAGGAAGTTGTGGAACCGGGTGCCGAGGTTCGACGGCCGACCCGCGAGCGAGATGCAGACCGACATGTCCTTGTTGAGGATGGGCATGTCACCATTCTGCGCTCCCGCGAGGGGATCAGGCTTCGCGGCCTCCGGGCGGGCCGATCACGAGGAGGCCGGCGAAGACGACCACGATGCCGACGACCGCGAGCGAGATGAGCAGCACGGGGCGGGCGAGGAACCAGCGGAGCAGTCCGTTGACCCAGTTCGAGTCGGCCGGGTGGTCGGTCTTCTCGCGGCGCCAGTCGCCCTCGAGGTGTCCCTTGCGCACGAGCCACAGGTCGAACGGGATGGTCGCGTAGGGCACGATCGCGGTGAGCACGGCGAAGGCGATGCGGCCGATGTTCCAGCGCTGGTTCACGCCGACGATGACGGCGGTGAGCGCGTACGAGAGGAACACGAAACCGTGGATCGACCCGCCGACCAGCACCGCCCACTCGACGCCCGCGGCGTACTTCAGGATCATCGCGACGATGAGGATCGTCCACGTGACGGCCTCGGCGAAGGCGAGGGCGCGGTAGAGGCGTTTCGGTGACACGGGAATCTCCAGAGTTCGGGGGATGATGCCATCCTCGCAGTCGCCGCTGAGCGGGCGCATCGAACGAACGATTGATTCGCCCGGTGACCCGCTGCTACAGGGTTCGGTGCTCGTAGAGGGCGATTCCCGCAGCGACCGACACATTGAGGGACTCGACGTCCGCGGTCATGGGGATCGCATACCGGTGGGTGGTCAGCGCGTCGAGCTCGGACGAAACGCCGTCGCGTTCACCACCCAGCACGATCGCGAGTCGTCCCGTCAGAGCCCCGATCGAGTCCAGCCCTTCGAGTGCATCCGCTGAGAGGGCGGCAACGGGAAGCTTCGTTCGCAGGATGAAATCAGCGCACTCCGCGCGACTCGCGAGGATGACGGGCGTTGCGAACACGAGCCCGCGGCTCGCACGGATCAGGCGACGGTCGAGGACTGTGCGGAGGCCGCTCTCGAGCAGGATGACGCCTGCGGCGCCGAGCGCGCAGGCAGTTCGGGTGATCGCGCCGATGTTGCCGACGAGTCGTACCCCGTCGAGCACGATGATGTCGCCCGTCGCCTCGATCAGGTCGAAGAGCCTCGGCGATCGTGGTGCGCGCGCAAGCGCGAAGATGCGCGAGTGCTTCTGCCCGCCGAACAGGCTCCGCGCCACTGCATCGTCGATGATGTGGACCGGCACGTCGGGATCGACGCCGACGAGGCTGGGCGGTCCGTTCGCGCTCGAGGATACGGTGGCGTACAAGCCGTCCAGCTCGATTCCGCATGCGACGGCCTGCTCGATGTTCTCGAGGTCGTCGAGCACGAAGACGTTGGGCTTGTCGGCGCGGCTGCGCAGCACGTCGGCGATGCGCCGGGCTTCAGGATGGCGCGCGCCGTCGATCCGGTGCAGCGTCGCCGCTGCACCGAGGGCTCTCTTCATCGTCGCTGCCTGCATGCGCACCAGCGTGCGGCATGACGCGACGTGAGGGTCAAGGCGTGGAGATCGAGGCGGGCGCTTCGAGCTCACTCCCACACGGCGCGGTCGGGGTCGACCCCATTCCGCCGGGCATTCGCATTGATCGCCTCGGCAAGCCATTCGGAGAGTCCCGGTTCCACCTCGTCGAGGAAGGCGCTGAAGCGTTCGTCGCCGACGAAGTGCCGTCCGAGGCAGACCTGCATCGAATGGGTGCAGTCGAAGAGCTGGCCGACCATCGCCCGATGCTGCTCGGCGAGCCGGTTGGCCGCGTCGCTGCCCGGCACCACTCCGGAGCGCTTCGCATCGCCCAGCTCGAGGTACAGGGCCTCACCGTACTCGTGCATCCGCTTGCGGTCCGCTTCGGAGAGCACCACCGCATTCCGCTCGAATTGCGCCCACTCGTCGGAGGCGCCCCAGCGCTGCCGTGCTTCCTCCCCCCAGTCTTCGCGCCATCCTCGACCGAAGATCTCCGCCTGCTGCTGCGCGGTCAGCGTCGCCCCGGCTGCGCGTGATGCCAAGACCTGATCGATCGCTCCGGCCATCTGCTCCAGCCTGCCGATGCGCTCCTCGAGGAGCATTCGCTGCTGGCGAAGCTGTGCCGTCTCATCGACGGCGGGATCGTCCAGGAGCGACGCGATCTTCGTGAGGCTGAATCCGAGTTCCTGGTACACCAGAACGCGGTGCACGCGCTCCACGTCGTTCGCCGAGTAAGCCCGGTAGCCACCGGCTGTGCGCCCTCGAGGCTGGACCAAGTCCACGGAATCCCAGTGGTGCAGCGTCCGTACGCTGATCCCGACGAGCGAAGCGACCTCACCGACCGTCAGTTCCTGCGCGACGGGCACGAGGGGTGGCGCAGCGACCTCGAGATGCAGCCAGGGTGTCATCGATTCGGGTACGTTCACATCCACTCTCGGCTCCGTTCCCGCGTTCGCGCCTCGCCGTCGCCGGTTCCGGCGCGTCCATTCGATTCTCACATTCGGCGGCGCGAGGGTGACTGGTGCAGGCCCGGCGGGGCGGTCGTTCAGCGCTCCGCGATAGCCTTGGCCGGTGTCCGAGCAGTCTGCACGCGAGCTCGTCTCGAGCCTCATCGCGTCGATCCCCGATTTCCCCCAACCCGGCGTGACGTTCCGCGACCTGACCCCGGTGTTCGCCAGCGGTCCGGCGCTGCACGCGCTCGGCACCTCGCTGACCGAGCCCTTCGCCGGCCGGTTCGACGTGATCGGCGGGGTCGAGGCGCGCGGCTTCCTCATCGCGGGCGCCGCCTCGGCCATCTGCGGCGCGGGCGTGCTGACAGTGCGCAAGGCGGGCAAGCTGCCCCGTGCCGTGCTCCGTGAGGACTACGCCCTCGAGTACGGCACCGCCGCGCTCGAGGTGCACGAGGGCGAACTGCCGCCGGGCACTCGCGTGGTCATCGTCGACGACGTGCTCGCGACGGGCGGCACGGTCGGCGCCGCTGCGCGCCTCGTCGAGCGCGCCGGCTGGGAGGTCGCGGGCATCTCGGTCGCGCTCGAGCTCGAGGGCCTCGGCGGCCGTGAGGCGCTCGGCGACCGCTACGAGATCTTCTCGCTGCTGCAGTACTGAGCCGGCTGGGCGAGTCGAGCGGATGCCGCGGCATCCGTGCCTCGCGGAACCGCCATGTTCATCGCGGACATTCCTTGGTAGCGTGTGCCACCGAACGAGGAGGTCCGATGCGGGACAGCATGCCGAAGCGAACGTTGTGGTGGGGCATTGGGCTGTCGGTCGGGGGCGCGCTGACGATCCTCCTCGCGCCGCCGGTGCTGTACTCGATCGTGTCGGCCGAGGGTGAGGCCGGGCAGACGTTCTACTCGATCGTGCAGCTGGTGTTGAACATCATCCGGCAGCTCGTGCTTCCGCTCGGCACCGCGCTGATCGCGGCATCCCTCGTGATGTTCTATCTCGGCGGTCGCTCGAGGCCCGATGACGATCGCCCCAAGCGGTGGGTGCTGCCCGAGCCGACGGAGCGCGGCACCGAGCGCTGAGCGAGCCGGCAGTGCTCCCGATCAGCCGCCGGTCTGCCGCCGCACGATCTCGTTGATCCAGCTCGGTGCGAACGGTGAGGTGCAGTTGGGCGGGGTGGGGTAGTCCTTCAGCACTTCGAGCCGCTCGCCGATCTCGAGCGCACGGGCGCGGTATTCGGGGTGGTGGATGCCGATGTTCGCGAGCGTCTCGTTCATGGCCCACTGCAGGCGGTCGGGCGCCTGCTTCATGTCCGCCTCGATGAGGTCGAGGAGCCCGGGCAGGTCGAGCCCGTCGGGCGACTTCGCGACGCGGGCCGTGGTCAGCGCCCACCCGGCGCTCGCCACGACCGGGTCGGCGTCGTCGAACCAGGCCACGCGCAGCTCTTCGACGTGCGGGTTCTTCTTGACGATGTAGTTGACGAGCCAGTCGTGCACCTTCGGCACGCGGGCCTCGCGGAGCATGGCGTCGAGCTCGGCCGCGCTGTACTGCTTCGGGCGGCTGATCAGGAGCGCCACGAGGCGGGCAGGGGTGTCGCCCGTCGCCCAGAGTCCGCGGGCGAGCTCGGGCTGCGTGCCGACCCGTTTCGCGACGGCGCGCAGCTTCGTGAGGTTCACGCCGTGGTCGTCGCCGTGGCGTTCGTTCACCGCCCGCATCTTCGGGTCTTCGAGGGCCGCGAGGTCGGCCATCACCTGGCCGACGGTGGCCTGCGGTGCTGTCGTCGTCGTGGTCACGACGCCCTCCTCTGCTCCTCGCTCGCTGCGCGTTCCAGCCTACGTCGACCCGCCGCGGGAAGACGGGGTCATGCTCCGCCTCGGCCCTCGTCGAGTTCGAGCAGGTAGGCGGCGTTGCCACGGAGCGCCGCCTCGTACCGCAGCACGTCGGGCGTGCGCACCGTGTCGGCCGCGAAGGCGAGCAGCTCGCCGACCGCCGCGTCGCTGCGACCGGCGGCGTGCAGGCCGAGCGCGTGGAACAGGCGCACGGACTCGGATTCGGGGTACTCGGCACGAGCCCGGTCGAGGGCGGCGAGCGACTCGTCCTGCCGCCCGAGAAGACGCAGCGTGCTGCCGTACTGCAGCAGGCAGCGGCGGAGGGCGTCGCCCCCGAGACCGGCGGCGAGCGCCTGCTCGTAGTAGCCGGCCGCCGTTTCCTCCTCACCGGCGGTGTCGTACGAGCCGCCGACCTCGTAGAGCACGTACGGGTCGCCGGGGTGCACGTCGAGCACCGCGAGGAACTCGACGATCGTCGGCTGCATGTTCGCGCGGTCGCGGCGATCGAAGATCTCGCGCAGCGTCGCTTCGAGCTCGGGGGAGAGGAGTGCGGTCATCGCTCCATCATCGTCGTCGGCGCCGTCATCGTGCGCGTCGGGCGAGCGCGCGGGCGAGCGGATGCCGCGCGCTCACCGCAGCGCGCGGC
>NZ_JBHURI010000050.1:0-29920 GCF_042673425.1 Agromyces sp. NPDC056965
GCCGACGCGCCGGTCACACCGTCAGATCACCCCGTCGGACAGGGTCGTCGGGTTGCCGAAGCGGTGGTTCGTGATCGAGATCGCCTGCTCGTGCAGGAACGGCAGCAGCTCGACACGGCCCGACGGCGTGACGGGGTGCGACCACACCGCGACATCGGGAGAACCGCCGAGCGCCTCGGCCAGGGCGGTCGCCCCGCCGCCGACGAGACGCACGCGCGGCGTCGTGATGCCGTGCTTGACGGCACGCCCGAGCCACGCCGCGTCGCCCTCGCGCACGATCTTCACCTCGCGCACGGCCAGCAGGGTCCGCACGCCCTTCGGCAGCTCGACCGCGGTCGAGATCGCGAGCGGCGACTTCGCGAGCAGGCCGGCCGCGATGACGCGGAGCCCCTCTGCGAGGCTCGCCTGCTCGCCGATGCGCACCGTCACGGGCAGCGGCCGGTAGCGGAAGAGGTTGCGTTCGGCGCCGACGCCCGAGACGTCCTTCACGACGCCGTACTCCTCGGCCCACGCGAGCTCGTCGGAGAGCGCCGAGCGGCGCAGCACGTCGAACGAGTCGTAGTCGAGCGCCGGCTGCGACGCCTCGATGAGCTCGGCGACGCGCTTCTCGAGTCCGCGCAGGTGCAGGGTGCTCGAGGAGGTGCCGTGCTGCGGCAGCCACTCGCCGAGGCCGAACAGGTAGTTCGGGCCGCCGGCCTTGGCACCCGCGCCGACGGCGGAGCGCTTCCAGCCGCCGAAGGGCTGGCGCTGGACGATCGCGCCGGTGATGCCGCGGTTGACGTAGAGGTTGCCGGCCTCGACCCGGTCGAACCAGGTGGCGAGCTCGTTCGCGTCGAGCGAGTGCAGGCCGGCGGTCAGTCCGTAGTCGACGGCGTTCTGCATGCGGATCGCCTCGTCGAGGTCCTTCGCGTGCATGATGCCGAGCACGGGGCCGAAGAACTCGGTGAGGTGGAAGTACGAGCCGCCCGCGACGCCCGTGCGGATGCCGGGCGACCAGAGCCGGCCGGTGTCGTCGAGCTGCTGCGGCTCGACGAGCCACTCCTCGCCGATGCCGAGCTGGGTGAGCGCGTGCAGCAGCTTGCCGTTCGCGGGCTCGACGATCGGGCCCATCTGGCTCGTCGCCTGCTCGGGCCAGCCGACCCGCAGCGAACGGGTCGCGTCGACGAGCTGGCGGCGGAATCGCTCGGACTTCGCGACGGAGCCGACGAGGATGACGAGCGAGGCCGCAGAGCACTTCTGGCCGGCGTGGCCGAAGGCGCTCTTCACGACGTCGGATGCCGCGAGGTCGAGGTCGGCCGACGGCGTCACGATGATCGCGTTCTTGCCGCTCGTCTCCGCGAGCAGCGGCAGGTCGTTCCGGAATGAGCGGAACAGCTGGGCCGTCTCGTAGGCGCCCGTGAGGATGACCCGGTCGACCGCGGGGTGGGAGACGAGCTCCTTGCCGAGTTCGCGCTCGCCGATGTCGACGAGGGTGAGGAGCTCGCGCGGGATGCCGGCCTCCCACAGCGCCTCGACCATGACCGCGCCGGAGCGCTGCGCGAGCTTCGCGGGCTTGATGATGACGCCCGATCCCGCGGCGAGCGCGGAGAGCACGCCGCCGGCCGGGATCGCGACCGGGAAGTTCCACGGCGGCGTGATGACGGTGAGCTTCGACGGCACGAAGACGGCGCCCTGCA
This sequence comes from Agromyces sp. NPDC056965, assembly GCF_042673425.1. NCBI lineage: Bacteria > Bacillati > Actinomycetota > Actinomycetes > Micrococcales > Microbacteriaceae > Agromyces > Agromyces sp. NPDC056965. The sequence continues at coordinate 1,677 of NZ_JBHURI010000050.1, forward strand.
CGTGGTCGAGCTCGCGGGCGCGCTCGGCGTAGTAGTGCGCGAAGTCGATCGCCTCGCTGATCTCGGGGTCGGCCTCTGCGATGGTCTTGCCGGTCTCGGCGGCCATGACCTCGATCAGGCGGTCGCGGTTCGCGGCGAGCGCGTAACCGGCGCGGTGCAGCACCGCGGCGCGCTCGGCGCCGGGCAGCTCGCCCCAGGCCCGGCCGCGGGCGGCGACGGTCTGGATGACGCGCTCGAGCGTCGCCGCGTCGTCGACGCGAGCGGCGGCGATCGTCGCGACGCCGAGCGTCGAGCCGGGCACGCGCTCGAGGATCCGGCGGCCCCACTCGCGGTTCGGCGCGAGGGCGGGGTCGGTGTCGGGCTCGTTGCGGAAGCCCGGCGTCACGCCGGAGCCGGCAGGGGCGGCGGATGCCGCGGCATCCGTCAGCTCGGAGCCGTCGATGCCCGCGGACCCGCGGGTGATGCCGAGCACGACGCCCGTGAGCGAAGGGTCGAGCTCGTGCTCGGTTCCGGGCGCCGGAGCGGCCGGCACCGTCATCGCGGCGGCGAGGGTCTCGTCGGTCCACTCGGTGTGGCGGTTCTGGGTGCGGTTCGGCGCGGGCGCCGTCGCGACCGACGGCTCCAGTGCGGCGAGCGAGGCCAGGTAGCGTGCCTGCTCGCGCTGGAACAGCGGCTCGCTCGAGGTGAGCTCGAACACGGCCGACATGAAGTTCTCCTGGCTCGCGTTCTCTTCGAGCCGGCGGATCAGGTAGGCGATGGCGACGTCGAACTCGCTGGGGTTCACGACGGGTGTGTACAGCAGCAGGTTGCCGACGTCGCGGCGCACAGCCTCGGCCTGCCCGGTCGCCATGCCGAGCAGCATCTCGAACTCGACGCGCGCGTCGACGCCGCGCTCGCGGGCGGTGAGCCACGCGTGGGCCACGTCGAAGAGGTTGTGGCCGGCGACGCCGAGCCCCACCGCGTCGGTGCGCTCGGGGGTCATCGACCAGTCGAGCACGCGCTTGTAGTTCGTGTCGGAGTCCTGCTTGGAGTCGTAGGTCGCGAGCGGCCAGCCGTGCACGGCCGCGTCGACGTGCTCCATGGCGAGGTTCGCGCCCTTGACGACGCGCACCTTGATGGGGGCGCCGCCCTGCGCACGACGGTCCTTCGCCCAGGCCGTGAGCTCCTGCATCGCGCCGAGCGCGTCGGGCAGGTAGGTCTGCAGCACGATGCCGGCCTCGAGGCCGCGCAGCTGCGGCTGGTCGAGCAGGGTCGTGAAGACCGCGATCGTCAGGTCGAGGTCGCGGTACTCCTCCATGTCGAGGTTGATGAACTTCGGCGTGCGGCTCTTGGCGGCGAGCTCGTACAGCGGGGTGAGCTTCGCGACGACCTTGGCGACGGCCTCGTCGAACGACCACATCGAGAGCTGGCTGACGACGCTCGAGACCTTGATCGACACGTAGTCGACGTCGTCGCGTGCGAGGAACTCGTAGGTGCCCGAGAGACGGCGGTCGGCCTCCTCCTCACCGAGCACGGCCTCGCCGAGCAGGTTCAGGTTCAGGCGGTTGCCCGACTCGCGCAGGGTCGCGATGGCCGGGCCGAGCTTCTCGGGCGTGGCGTCGAGCACGAGGTGGCCGACCATGGCGCGCAGCACCCGGCGGGCGATCGGGATGACGATCCAGGGCAGCACCGGCGCGACGACGCCGCCGACGCGGATGGCGGCCTTCAGGTACCAGGGCAGGAACTTCGGCGTGAGCCGGGCGACCTGCTCGAGGTTGCGGCCCGCGACGCCGAGGTCTTCGGGGCGCATGACGCCGTCGACGAAGCCGACCGTGAAGTCGAGGCCGCGCGGGTCCTTCAGCACGCCGGCGAGGCGCTCGGCGGCGGGATCTGCGGGGTGTTCCGAACTCTCGGCGAGCCAGCGGCGCACGAGGGCGACGACGTGATCGGTGTTCGGCCGGGCGTCCGTGGCGGCGTTCGACATGGTCACGAGGGTACTGTCCTTTGCTTCGGGCGCACCGGGGTTCGCGCGCCTGTCGGGTTCAGTATGCGCTGCGGCATCCGTTCGGTAAAGCGAATGAATCTGAACGATACTGTTCGGAAGAACCGAATGATCAGCGGATGTCCCGGAGGTGCACATGCTCGACGTGCGACGGCTGCGCCTGCTCGTGGAACTCAGCGACCGCGGCACGCTCTCGGCAGTCGCCGACGCCCTGTCGTACAGCCCCTCCTCGGTGTCGCAGCAGCTCAGCCAGCTCGAGCGCGAGGCCGGGGTGCCGCTGCTCGTACAGGTGGGTCGCCGCGTGCAGCTGACGCCGCAGGCCGAGGTGCTCGTGGGCCACGCCCGCGCCGTGCTCGACCGGCTCGAGGAGGCCGAGTCGGAGGTCGCGCGATCGCTCACCGCGGTCGGCGGCACCGTGCGCATCGCCGTGTTCCAGTCGGCGGCGCACGCCGTGGTGCCGCAGGCGCTCACCCTCCTGCGCGCCGAGCACCCGGCCCTGCGGGTCGAGGTCACCGAACGCGAGCCCGACGTCGGGCTCTTCGAGGTCTCGGCGCGCGACTTCGACCTCGTGATCGCCGAGCAGTACCCGGGCCACACGCGCGCCCACCGCGAGGAGCTCGACCGCGTGCACCTCGTCGCCGACGCGATCCGGCTCGCGCTGCCGCCGCATCCCGCCTCACGCCGAGCACGACGTGTCGCCTCGACTCCCCCCAACGATGCAGCAGATATGCACGCTTCCAGCCCGTCAGAGCGTGCATATCTGCTGCACAGACTGCGAGAAGCGGGCACGGATGCCTCGCGCACGCAGCCCCTCGCCGCGGCATCCGACATGCCGTGGGTGCTCGAACCCGAGGGCACCGCCTCCCGCGACTGGGCGGAGCAGCTGTGCCGCGAGGCGGGGTTCGAGCCCGACGTGCGGTTCGAGACCGCCGACCTGATGGCGCACATCCGCCTGATCCGCTCGGGCAACGCCGTCGGGCTCCTGCCCGATCTCGTGTGGGCGGGCGAAGCGCCGAGCGTGACCCTCGTCGACCTGCCGGGGCATCCCGAGCGCGAGGTGTTCACCTCCACGCGGCACGCCGCCGCCGCCCGGCCCGCCGTCGTCGCGTGCCGCGACGCCCTCGCGCGTGCCGCACGCGCGACGGCGACGCCTTCGGCTCGCTGACGCATCCGGTCGATACGCTGTGCCCATGTCACGAAGGTTGCAGCGCCTCGCCCTGTCCGGCACGATCCTGCTCGCGGCGACGGTGCTGACCGCCTGCGCCGGCAACCCCGCCGAACCGGTGGAGACCGTCGACCCCGTCGGCACCTGGGGCGATGTCGCCGCGACCGGCGAGCCCTCGCTCGTGCTCGGCGACGACGGCTCGCTGACCGGCACCGACGGCTGCAACCGCCTGATCGGCACCTGGACCGCCGAGGCCGACACGGTCGCCTTCGTCGAGGTCGCCTCGACGCGCATGCTGTGCGAGGGCGTCGACACGTGGCTCTCCACGCTCGCGACCGGCACGATCGAGGGCGACACCCTCACGGTGCACGACGAATCGGGTGAGGAGATCGGCACGCTCGAACGGGCGAGCGACGACGCGGCCGCGCCGTCCGCAACTCCCTCGACCGCGCCCGACGCCGACCCGGCCCTGTTCATCGGCACCTGGGGCACCGAGTCCGCCGACACGGCACCCGGCGAGCCGTTCATCGTCATCGCCGCCGATGGCACCGCGAGCGGCAACGACGGGTGCAACGGATTCGGCAACAAGGTCTGGGTGGTGGAGGGCGATACCGTCGAGTTCTCGGGCGGAATCCAGACCCTCATCGGTTGCGACGACGTCGATCAATGGTTGGGCCGAGCAGCTTCGGCGACGGTCGACGGCGACACCATGACCTTCTTCGACGAGTCCGGCACCGAGATCGGCGCCCTGCCCCGCACGGCGTAGCTCAGTCGGCGTCGTCGGCGTCGGCGTCGTCGACCGAGAGTTCCAGCCACCACCGCAGCGGCCGGCCCGGCGACACCACGGGGAGCTCCTCCTCGACGGCCGAGGCCGCGTCGCGACATCCGGTCGTCGGTTCGATCGCGACGACCGGCTGATCGGCGAACACCCCCGCGTCCCAGAACAGCCCGAGGTGCGGCAGGGTCCGGGCGTCCCAGCGCAGGGTGAGGCCCTGCCCGTCGGCGTGCACGATCCGGGCGCGGTCGAGCCCGGTGGTGAACGCCTTCAGCGCGCCGCCGACGCCGTCGATCCCGCCGCGACCGGTCGCACCGCCAGGCCAGGCCATCGGCGACCCCGCCTCGGGGAACTCCCCCACGAGTCGCGGCTCGGGCGCGCCCGTGACGATGCGCGTGCCCGGCGGCGCCGCGAACAGCGGGTGCGCCGCCCACAGGAGCGGGACGCCGGCGCGGCCGGTCGCGGTGGCGACGTAGTCCGCCCGCAGGCGCCCCGCCTCGACCGTCAGCGTGCGCGAGAGCTGCAGGGGAACGCTCCGGAGCGAGACCACCGCGGTCGACGTCGCCGGACCCGACGCGACGACCGACCACTCGAGCCGCCAGGCGTCGCCGTGGTCGGGCAGTCCCGTGCCGTCGGCCATGGTGCACGCGGCCACCGTCGGAACGACCTCGTCCCAGCCGCCGGTGCCCGACGCGGTGAAGCCGCCCTCGGGGTCCCGCGGCGGCGACGGGGCGAGCCACTCGCGGCCCGCAGCCACGAGGCTCGTGATGCGGGCGCCGTCGAGCGGATCGAACTCGACGGCGATCCGGTCACGGCCGCGCCCGGCCGCGATGCCGACCATCAGTCGGAGCCCGCGCCGAGCGCGACGAGGCGCCTGCGGAGGTCGTCGACCTCGCGATCACGCGCCTCCTGCACGTCGTCGTGGAAGAGGAGCATCGTCGGCAGGGAGGTCGCGAAGTAGTCGATCGTCGCGGGCGTCGCCGCGAGCTCGTCGACGAACGCGGCGAACGCCGCGAGCTGCGCGTCGGCCTCCTCGTGTCGTGCGAGCGCGCGGAGCGCCCGGATCGAGAACTCCGACTGCGCACTGAACGCCCGGGTGCTCATGTCGAGGAAGTCGCCCGCCGACGCGGCGGCACGCTCCCACGCCGCCTCGGCGGCGCGTCGGTCGCCGCTCTGGTCGAGGGCACGGCCGAGCAGCCAGGAGAGCTCGGCGCAGTTGGCGAGCGGATGCCGCGCCTCGCCGAGCGATGCCGGGGGCTCGAGCGCGCTCCGGATGAAGTCGGCGGCCGACTCGCCGTCGAGGTCGTCGAGTGCCGCCGTGGCGAGCGCGAGGTTCGCCTCGTCCCACGCGGCGAGCGCCTGGCCTTCGCCGCCCTCCCACGGCTGGAACCGTCGTGAGAGCAGGCGTTCGCGGGCGGCTGCGGGCCGACCGAGCGCGGTGAGCAGGCGGGCGTGCACGATGCTGAGGTCGTCGCGCTCGGCGATGAGGTGCGCATCGGCCTCGTGCAGGTCGAGACGCGCGATCGGGCTGCGGCCGACCCGTGCCAGGAGCTGGTCGAGCTCGAAGAACAGCTTCGCATCGTCGGGCGCGAGCGCACGGGCCGACTCGAAGTGGGCGACCGCGAGGGCGGGATCGCCGAGCACGTTGAACACGGCGATGCCGAGGTTGCGATGGGCGACGACTCGCACGCGCACCGCCGCCCCGGGCGCGGTGCAGTGCGACCAGGCTTCGATCGCGTCGAGGTGGCGACGGCGGTCGTAGTACCAATTGCCGAGCATGAGCGAGGCGCGGTGGTCGGCCGGGTCCGCGACGAGCGCGAGCCTCAGCACCGCGACGTCGTCGAGACGGGCGGCGTAGCCGTTCCGTTCGCCGTTTCCGGCGGCTGCGCGCCGGGCTGCAGCTGCCTCCTCGGGCTCGCCGAGGCGATCGAGCACCGCGGCACGGTGGTAGTCGACGAGCGCGCCCACCTGCACCTGGCCGGCCGGCGCCGACGGCGCGACCTCGCGCGCCAGGTCGAGCAGGCGGAGGGCCTCCCGGTCGGCCCCGACGCCCGCGTACTCCAGCGCGACATCGAGCAGAGTGGCCGCGTCGCGGGTGAGGGCGGCGCCCGCGAGATCGCGCACCCACTGGTCGAGGGGGTCGGCGGCGAGCAGGCGCTCGAGGAGTTCGGCCGCCTCGGCCTCGCGGCCGGTGCGGCGCAGCACGAGCGCGAGCAGCGCCCCCGCCTGCGCGTGGCCGCCGTCGATCGCGAGCACGTCGTGCAGGGTCGATTCGGCGGCGGCGTCGCCGAGCCGCACCTGGAGCCGGCCGAGCGCGTGGCCGGCGGCGGCTCGCCACGCGGAGTTCCACATCGCCTTGGTGAGCGCGATCGCCGCCTCGGCGTTCCGTCCGCGGCGGGCGAGGTTCACCCCGAGGCGGTAGTGCGCCTCGCCGTCGGCCGGGTTCGGCACCCACTGCGTCAGGCGGTCGATCGCCGCGCGGAGGTGACGCTCGGCCCCCTCGTCGTCTCCCGTCCGCTCGAGCGCGGCGGCCAGGGCGACGTGCGACCGGGTGTGGCCCGGGTCGCGTCGGAGCGCCTCCTCCCAGTACGGCTCGGGGCGGCGCGTCGCGTGACGGTACTGCTCGAGGTACTGGCCGATGAGGAAGAGCTCCTCGACCGATGCGACCTCCGACGGGGCCGGCGGCTCGACGGCCGCGAGCGGGGGCTCCGCCGAGGCATCCGCTGTTCGATGGCCGAATCGGATCACGTCGCGGCCGTCGGCGTCGACGGCGACGAGCACGAGTCCGTCGGCGGCGTGCGCGCCGTCGAGCACGACGTCATCGACGTGCGCCGAACCGGGATCGACCGCGGCACTCGTGGCATGCACGACGGCGCCGACGCGATCGCGGAGCTCGATCGCGAGCCGCTCGTGCCGGCGGGTGGTGGCCACACCGATCCGCACCCGGGTTCGGCCGTTCGCCTCGTCGACGTCGACGTCGAGACGAACCGCCGCCTCGGTGTTCGCCCGGTGCGCGGGCCCGATCGCCCGGATCGGGTACCAGTACTGGCTGAACGTCTTGGTCTCGCCCGGAGTGAGCCAGGAGAAGTCGGGCTGGTTGTCGGTGTAGGCGCCGGCCATGAGCTCGACGTACGGGCCGTCTCCATCGGTGAGGTTGTCGTCCCAGGCCCGGCCGAACGGCGCGTCGCCCCACGTCCACTGCTTCTTGCCGGGCGCGAACCGATGGTCGGCGACGTAGACGAAGCCGGCCCCCTTCGCGTGGTCGTAGCCGCCGAAGAAGTCGTCGTCGGTGCCGAGGATCATGTACGAGGTCGGCACGGGGATGTTGCGGTACCAGTCGAGCCGATCGCCGTCGGGGCGATCGACGGTCGCCTGCGCCGGATAGTCCACTCCGTAGTACCGGCCGTCGACCTCGGGGTAGCTGGCGATCGCGCGCTTGGCGTGGTCGGCGACGAAGTGCACGTCGGTCGGGAAGAACGACTGGTACTCGTCGTGCGCTGCGCCGGCGACGTTCGCCCACCAGAGGAAGGTCTGGGTGTCGTCGGTGCGGTTCGCCAGCCGCACCCGCGCCTCGATGAGGGCGGAGTCGGGGCGCAGCCGGATGCCGTGCATGCCCTTCATACGAGCGAACGGGTCGTGGTCGCTGCACCACACCGTGACGGCGCCGTCGGCCTCGTGCTCGATCTCCCAGTCGGTCGGAAGGAACGTCGCCGGCCGGTGGTGCTGCGGCCAGTTGAACTCGACGCCGCCCGAGATCCAGGGTCCGGCCAGCCCGACGAGGGCCGGCTTGATGACGTTGTTGCGGTAGAAGAAGTCGTAGTCGGCCGACTTGTCGTACCCGATGTGGATGCGTCCGCCGAGCTCGGGCAGGATGACGAGCCGCACCCACTCGTTCTCGAGGTGGATCGCCTGCCATTCGTGCGGCACCTTCTGCTGCGAGATCTTCTCGTGGAAGGGCAGGGGGTAGACCCGCCCCGACGAGCCCTGGTAGACGCGGCGGTCGAGGAAGGCCGGGTAGTCGGCGGGCGCCTCGGGCAGGTAGGTGTCGATGACGATCGACTCGGCCCATGCGGCGACGGCTGCATCGGCGAGCTGCTCGGGTACGTCGGGGAGCACGATCCTCGACTCGCGTTCGTGCAGCAGGTCGCGCTTCGATGGCGCCTCGTTGTTGAGCATACGACGACGATATGCATCGCCGTATGCCCGATCCGAGCATGTTCCGGCGGAGTATCTGGACGAAACGCTGACACCCCGCCACACTTGTGGCATGACGATCTCCGACGGGTTCCCCGGGCAGCGCATGCAGGTGCTGCCCGGACCTCGAGTCCGCGAGGCACTGCGCCTGCCCGGTGTCTCGCATCTCGTCGTGACCGATTCGGGCTACTTCCCCGAAGCCCGGCATCACGGGCGCGAGCGCCGATCCCCGATCGACGAGGTCGTCGTGATCGTGTGCACGGCCGGTCGCGGCTGGTGCGAGACGGCCGCGGGCCGGTTCGACGTCGCGGCCGGCGAGGCCGTCATCCTGCCCCCGGGCCGTCCGCACGCCTACGGCGCCGACCCGCACGAGCCCTGGTCGATCTGGTGGCTGCATCTCACCGGCCGGGAACTCGCCGAGTTCCTCGTCGCGGCCGGCGTGACCATCGAGCAGCCGGTGCGCGCCGTCTCCGACCGCTCCCGGGTGACGGCGCTCGCGAGCGAGGTGCTCGCGTGGATGGAACGCGACACGACCACGGCCAGCATCACCGCGGCGTCGGGCGCGGCCTGGCACCTCCTCGCGCTGCTCGTCGCCCGGCCCTCGGCAGGCGACGACCGGAGCGACTCGATCGACGAGGCGGCGCAGTACCTGCGAACGCACGTCGGCGAACGCGTCGAGGTCGCCGAGTTGGCGTCGGCGGCCAACCTCAGCCCATCGCATTTCGCCGCCCTGTTCCGGCAGCGTCTCGGCATGCCCGTGCTGCGGTACCAGACGCAGCTGCGCATGGCACGGGCGCGCGAACTCCTCGATCAGACGTCGTTGTCGATCGCGCAGATCTCGGAGCGCGTCGGATACGCGGACTCGTTCTACTTCGCCCGGCAGTTCCGAGCGACGCACGGCACGCCGCCGACCGCGTATCGCGCGCAGCGCAAGGGCTGAGCGCGACGACCGGTCAGCCCCGAGCGGATGCCTCCGCGAAGCGCTCGGCCTGCATCGCGAGGAAGTCGAGCACCTCGGGTGCCGCCTCCACGCGGTACCGCACGCCGCGCGGCATCCACATGAGCGCCATCGACAGGTTCTCCACGGAGTCGGCCTCGATCGGCCATGCGCAGTGCCCCGCATCGACCGCCACGACCTCTCGGCCGTACCACCCGAGGTGCTCGACGAGGTCCGCCTGCGGCATCTCGGCGACGACCCGGGCCTTCACGCTCCGGTCGCGCCAGCGCACCGAGGCCTCGACCCGTGCCCTGGCATCGTCATCGCTCATCGGCCGGGGCTCGAACCGCACTCGCGTCGGGAACACGTCGCTCATGCGATCGAGGCGGAACGTGCGCCAGTCCTCGCGCTGGCGATCCCACGCGAGCAGGTACCAGCGCCGCGCGACGGGCACCAGCCGGTACGGCTCGACCACTCGGGCCGACGCCTCGCCCGCGGCATCCGTGTAGGTGAAGCGCAGCCGCTCCGAGTCGCGGCAGCCGAGCGCGAGGAGTCCGAGCAGTTCGGCGTCGACCTCGGGGGTCGGTCGCCCCGAGCGCGCGGAGCCGGGCCCGCCGGCGCCCGCCGCCGCGTGCGACTGCAGCGCCTCGATGCGACGGCGCAGGGCGGGCGGCAGCACCTGCTCGATCTTCGCGAGGGCGCTGAGCGTCGTGTGCTCGGCGCCGCGCAGGCCCGCCGTCGCCTGAGACCGCAGCCCGATGGCGATCGCGACCCCCTCGTCGTCGCTGAGCAGCAACGGCGGCAGGCCGGTGCCCGCCTCGAGTCGGTAGCCGCCGGTCGAGCCGCGGGCCGACTCGATGCCGTAGCCGAGTTCGCGCAACCGGTCGACGTCGCGCCGCAGTGTGCGGTCGGAGACGCCCAGCCGGTCGACGAGTTCGCGCGCCGACCAGTGCCGGTGGCTCTGCAGGAGGGAGAGCAGTTCGAGGGTTCGCGAGGTCGTTGCGGCCATGCTCCAAGTTTCCCACCCATCCGGACGGAAACTGACCGGATGGCTCGGAAGACTGCAGGTATGACGAACCAGATGATCTCCGCTCAGGGCCTCACGAAGACGTTCCCCGCCAAGGGGAAGGTCGTCGAGGCCGTCCGTTCCGTCGACCTCGAGGTCGACGCCGGCGAGCTCGTCGCCTTCCTCGGCCCGAACGGCGCCGGCAAGTCGACGACGCTTCGCATGCTCACCACGCTGCTGCCGCCGACGAGCGGCGAGGCGATCGTCGCGGGCTCCGACATCCGTCGCGACCCGGCCGGTGTGCGCCGCCGCATCGGCTACGTCGGCCAGGGCAATTCGGGCGGGCACACGCAGCGCGTGCGCGACGAACTGCACGCCCAGGGCGCCTTCTACGGCATGGGCCGCCGCGAGACGCGGACCCGCGCCGCCGAACTGATCGAGTCGCTCGAGCTCGGCCAGGTGGCGGGCCGCCAGGTGCAGTCGCTCTCGGGCGGCCAGAAGCGCCGGCTCGACATCGCGCTCGGCCTCATCCACCGGCCCGAGCTGCTCTTCCTCGACGAGCCGTCGACGGGCCTCGACCCGCACAGCCGCGCGAACCTGTGGGAGCACATCGTCGACCTCCGCCGCGAGACGGGCACGACGATCTTCCTCACGACGCACTACCTCGACGAGGCCGACCAGCTCGCCGAACGCGTCATGGTGATGGATCACGGCCAGGTCATCGCCGACGACACGGCGTGGGCGCTCAAGGAGTCGCTCGCGGGCGATCGGGTGAGCCTCACCTTCGAATCGGCAGCGGATGCCGCGGCAGCCGCCGCGCGCATCGGCGGGGAGGCATCGGGGCAGGTCGTCACGGTGACCGCTCCCGGCGGCGATCGGGCGCTGCCCCGATACATCCGCTCGCTCGGCGATGCCGGACTCGACGTCGTCGCGGCGACGCATCGGCAGCCGACCCTCGACGACGTGTTCCTCGCGCTCACGGGGCGCACGCTCCGCGAGGAGGCCGCCCGCGCCGAGCCCGTGCCGGCCTGACGCCCCCGAGAACAGGCGGACACGCCGTCCCAGCGCCGAGAACAGGCGCCACCCGCACTCCCCCGTCGAGAACTCCTGTTCTCACGACACGAAGGATCCCCTCATGACCACCATCGACACCACCGCCCGTCCGACGGGCTTCATCCGCGACACCGCCTCGGTCTTCGTCCGCGAGTCCCGACCGCTCGTGCGCGACCCGTTCAGCGTGATGTTCTCGCTCGTGCAGCCGCTCGTCTTCCTCGGCCTCTTCGGTCCGCTGCTCATCGGCGCCTCGGGCGGCGACGCGGCGGGCACGCTGCAGTGGTTCGTGCCCGGCATCCTCGTGATGGTCGCACTGTTCGGCACGGCCTCGACGGGCGCGAACCTGCTCTTCGAGATGCAGACCGGCTCGCACGAGCGCACGCTCGTCGCGCCGCTCTCGCGCAGCGCACTGCTCGTGGGTCGCGCGCTCAAGGAGGTCGTGCCGCTCGTCATCCAGGGCACGATCGTCGTGCTCGTGGCCGTGCCGTTCGGCTTCTCGCTCGACGTACCGGGCCTCATCGCCGGTCTCGCCGTGCTCGCCGTCTTCGGCATCGGCTTCGGCGCCCTGAGCTACTCGCTCGCGCTCGCCTGCCGCAACCGCGACTGGATGTTCTGGATGGTGCACCAGACCCTCCTGTTCCCGCTCATGATCCTCTCGGGCATGCTGCTGCCGCTCGAGGACGGCCCGGGCTGGATGCAGGTCGCCGCGGCGATCAACCCGCTGAGCTACCTCGTCGGCGCCGAGCGCGCGCTGCTCTCGGGCGACTTCGGCGCACCGGCGGTCATCGGCGGAATGATCGCGGCCGCCGTGACGTGCGCGATCGGCATCGTGGTCGGCGTGCGTGCGATGAAGCGCGCGGCCTGACGACGGCACGACGAGGGCGAGCGGATGCCGCATCCGCTCGCCCTCTCGCGCTCTCGGGCGCCCGTCAGGGCACCTGCGCTACTTGCAGGTGCTGCCCGGGTACGGGGCGGAATAGGTGGAGTACCTGCCGGCTCCGGCTTCCCACGTGTAGCCGGCCACCGTGGCCGTGCCGGCGGCGGTCTTCTTGCCCGCCTTCCACATGTAGGTCACCGTCGCTCCGGGCGCGACCGTGGTGAACTTCACGGTGCCCTCGTCGCTCGTGAGGCGGATGTCCGCGGCGAGCGCGGCCCGGTTCACGGCCGAGACCACGATGTACGCCTTCCCGTCGAGGCACTGGGTGTGCGACTTCACCTCGAGCGGCACGTCGGGTGCGACGACGATCGCGACCGTGCCGGTCCAGGATGCCTCGGTCGAGACGTTGCCCGCGGCATCCGTGGCCCGGGCGAGCACGGTGTGGGCACCGTTGCCGAGCTCGATCGGGCCGGTGACGGCCATCCACGCCGCGGCGTCGACCTTGACCTCGACCGTGGGCGGCGGGGTGTAGTCGTCGGCGCCCGTCACGGTGAGGACGACCTTCGACGCATACGTGCCGCCGGGGCCGGGCGCACCCGGGTTCGCGGCGATCGCGACCGTCGGCGCCGTCGTGTCGACCGGCGGGTAGGACACGAGCTGCGGCGAGGCGAACGAGCCCACCGCGGGCGCTCCGGCGTCGTTGACGATGCGGTTGATGCCGCCCGTGCCGTTCAGGAACACGCTCGTCATCGACTCGAACCGCACGTCCGCCGACTTCGGCGTCTGGATGCCGCTCTCGACGCGGATGTCCTGACCGCCGTTGATCGTCTGGTCGAAGAACGAGTAGACGCCGAGGCCCTGCGCGAGGTGCGAGGTGACCCCGTCACCCACGCGGTACGACGCGTACCCGAGCCGGTCGCCGTCCATGTACGCCGCCTGGGTCGGCGAGTCGTACGGGATCTCGCTCTGGTAGAAGATCGTGCGTCCGCCGTCGCCGTTCCAGACGACCTGGTTCTTCTGGTAGTGCTCGACGAACAGCCCGAGCGCGGTGACGTGATCGCCGTTCACGACGACGCCGTGGTCGCCGGTGTTGCCGGCCCACGCGACCCCGTCGCCGTGGTCGGCGCGCCAGGCCCAGATGTGATCGAGCAGCGCGTTCGGGCTGTTGACCTCGATCGAGGTCGTCGCCTTGCCGGCCCACGGACCGCCGACGCGGATGAACACGTCGGTCAGCGTCGTGGGGTCGGCTGCGTCGGAGGCGGTCGCCCCCGTCGGTCCGACCTTCACGAGCACGTCGGAGTTCTCGAGCCCGGCGTCGACCGTGAGGCCGGCGATCTTCACGCCCGGGACATCCGCGATCTCGATGGCGGCGTTGCCCTCGGTGGGCACGAGCGACGCGTAGCCGAGGCCGAGCACGACGGTGCCGGCGTCGTCGACCTGCAGGGCCTCGTCGAGCTCGTACACACCCGGCGTGACGAGCAGGTTGCGGCCGCTCGCGAGCGCCGCGTTGAGGTCTGCCGCGGTGTCGCCGGGCTTGGCGATGAAGAACTCGGAGATGTCGAGGCTCTCGCCGGCCGCTGCATCGGTCGACCAGTCGTGGCCGCGCGTGTCGGCCTTCGCCGCGGGCACGAACACCTTGTAGTCGTCGCCGTCGAGGTAGAGGAACGGCGATTCGCGGTTCATCGGCGTCTCGTCCACGACGGTCTTGTTGCCCGTGCCCGTCGGCGTCGGCCCGAAGTCGTGCGCGGGTGCGCCCTCGACGCCCGAGAACACCATGTTCCAGACGCCGCCGTCCCACGTGCCGACGGTCGAGTTGCGCGTGAACCACTGCTGCTGCGAACCCGTGACGATCTTGCCGTCGACCTTGGAGTTGGCGAGGTATCCGCCCGAGGCGTACTCGCCGACACGGCCGAAGAGCGTCAGGTCGCCCTGGATGTGCACGCGCCGGAGCGGCGCCGCCTGCGACACGGCGAAGCGCATCTGGTGCGGGTCGGTGACGCCGCTCGGGAACGGACGGGTGGCGTCGACGCCCACGGGACGCTGGATCGGGTTGATGCTGACGTTGCTGAGCGAGCGCCAGAACCTCGTGAGCGAGCCGGGCTGCTGGCAGTCCCACGGGTTCGCCTCGCACTGGCGCACTGGCTCGACGTGGATCGCGCCGTTGATGGTCACGTCGTCGGGCGAGGCGCCGAGGCCGGCCACGGCCTGATAGTACCCGAGCTCGGAGTTCACGATGCCCGTCGCGGTCGAGGGGTCGTCCTGGCCCGCGGCGCTGCCGTAGGTGCCCGGCTTGAAGAAGAACTGGTGCCGGTCGCACTGAACTCCTCCTCCTGCGAGGCGGCCATGAGTGCCGCATTGATGTCGTCGACCGACCAGGTCTCGTCGAAGATCGTCACGTTGGGCCCGAAGTCGGGCTCCGCTGCAGCGGCGGCGGATGCCGTCGCGGTCACTCCCCCGGCGACCAGGGCCGCGATGGCGACCCCCGATCCGATTCGTCGTGTCACGCCGGCGACCCCGGCGAGACGCGTTCGTTGCGTCGTCACATGTTCTCCTTCGAACGGCGGTCGGCGGTGCCCCGCGATCGACCGGTGGATCTCTTGCGATGGTGCACGCCGCCGCCATCATCGGCGGGGTCGCATTCGTCACCCTAGCGAAAAGTTACTTACATGTCAGTAACTCAATTGGCGGAGACCGTTCGCCTACGCTCGTCACATGCCCATCACCAGCACCGAGCACGACGTCGTGATCCTCGGCGGCGGCCACAACGGCCTCATCGCAGCCGCCTACCTCGCCCGCGCCGGCAAGCGGGTGCTGCTGCTCGAGCGCAGCGACCACCTCGGCGGCGCCGCCGTCTCCGCCGACGCGTTCGAGGGCGTCGACGCGCGCCTCTCGCGCTACTCGTACCTCGTGAGCCTCCTGCCGCAGCGCATCATCGATGACCTGGGCCTCGACGTGCGCCTCGTGCGGCGGCGCTTCTCGTCGTACACGCCCGACCCGGCCGACCCCTCGCGCGGCCTGCTCGTCGACAACGAGGCCGACGCCGCGTCGACCACCGCCGCCTTCACGCGCATCGAGGCCGAGCCCGACGCCGCGGCATGGCAGTCGTTCTACGCCGACACCGCACGCCTGGCGGAGCGCCTGTTCCCGACGCTCACCGAACCCCTGCCGACCCGCGACGAGGCGCGCGAGCTGATCGGCGACGAGCGGCTCTGGCGGGAGTTCGTCGAACGCCCGCTCGGCGAGGCGATCGACGCCCGCTTCACGAGCGACCTCGTGCGCGGGGTCGTCGCGACCGACGGCCTCATCGGCACGTTCACCGAGCTCGACGACCCGTCGCTCGACGCCAATCGCTGCTTCCTCTACCACGTGATCGGCGGCGGCACGGGCGACTGGGACGTGCCGGTCGGCGGCATGGGCGCCGTCACCGGCGAGCTCGCACGGGCGGCCCGCGAGGCCGGCGCCGAGCTCGCGACCGGGGCCGAGGTCGTCGCGGTCGATCCGTCGGGCGAGGTGCGCTGGCGGCAGGGCGAGGCGCCCGGCGAGCGGATGGCGCGCGCCGACGTCATCCTCGCGAACGTCGCCCCCGCCGTGCTCGACCGGCTGCTCGCGGCCGGCGCGCCCGCATCCTCGGCGACGAACGGCGGCGTGCCCGCGGTCGTGCGCGAGCGGCTTCGCCACCTGCACGCTCCCGAGGGCGCGCAGGTCAAGGTGAACCTGCTGCTCACCCGGCTGCCGAAGCTCCGCGACACCGCCGTCGCGCCCGAGGCCGCGTTCGCGGGCACGTTCCACATCAACGAACTCGAGTCGCAGCTCGAGGCCGCCTACGGCGAGGCCGCCCGCGGCCGCATCCCGTCGCAGCTGCCCTGCGAGATCTACTGCCACACGCTGAGCGACCCGTCGATCCTCTCCCCCGAGCTCGCGGCCTCCGGCGCGCACACACTGACCGTGTTCGGCCTGCACGTGCCGCACCGACTGCTCGAGCGCTTCGACAACGACGAACTGCGTGGACATCTGCAGACGGCGGTGCTCGCCTCGCTGGACTCGGTGCTCGCCGAGCCGATCGAGGGCGTCATCGCGACGGATGCCTCCGGCCGACCGTGCATCGAGACGAAGACGACGCTCGACCTCGAGGAGGCGCTCGCGATGCCGGGCGGCAACATCTTCCACGGCCCGCTGTCGTGGCCGTGGGCCGCACCGGGCGCCGCCCTCGCGACGCCGGCCGAGCGCTGGGGCGTCGCCACCGCTCACCCGGGCATCCTGCTGTGCGGATCGGGCGCGGTGCGCGGCGGGGCCGTGAGCGGCATCGGCGGTCACAATGCGGCGATGGCGGTGCTCGAAGCATCCGTCGGCTGAGGCCGCCCCGGCAGCCGCCATACCCTCCGGTATGGTGACGGCATGGCGACCTCGCGCACCGATTGGCTCGATGAAGGCCTCGACGTGCTCGCGCACGAGGGCGCCGATGGACTGCGCATCGATCGCCTCGCGAGCCGCCTCGGCGTCACCAAGGGCTCGTTCCACCATCACTTCGCCGGCGCAGCGGGCTACCGCGCAGCGCTGCTCGAGCACTACGAGCGCCTGACCCTGCAGGCGCTCGACGCCGCGGTCGGCGCTCGCAGCGAGCAGGGCACCCGGGCGACCCTCGAGTGGCTCGTGGAACTCGCGACCGACGAGCGGTCGTCGATCCGCCGCGCCGAGCTCGATCGAGCGGTGCGCGCGTGGGCCAACGCCGACCCCGAGGCGCGCGCGACCCAGGCGCGCATCGACGCCCGCGTGATCGAGCTGCTGCAGTCGGCCTGGCGCCCCGCGAGCGAATCGGATGCCGCGGCGCGCACGGCCGCGCTCGTGCCCTATCTCGTGTCGCTCGGAGCGGCCGTCACAGTGCCGCCGATCTCCGCGACGGAACTGCGGGCGGTCTACGAGCTCCTCCTCGGCGCGGTGCCCGGCAGCGGCCGCGACTGAGCCGCCGAACGCTCAGAGCACGAAGCAGTACAGCCCGACGGCGACGCAGATGACGAGCATGCCCGTGGCGTTCACGAAGAGGTTGCGCCCGAAGTCGCGTGCGGCGATGTGCATGCCGATCGCGACGACGAAGTAGGCGACGAGCGCCGCACAGGTGACGAGCCCGAGCCAGGGCACCCAGATGCCGAGGATGAGTCCGGCCGCCGCCGCGAACTTGATGGGCGCCAGCACCCACCACCATCGGCGCGGGAAGTGCACGTCGTCGAAGCACTTCGCGATGAACGGCAACGGGATCGCGCTCATCACGCCGTCGGCGAGCTGGATGAGGGCGAGGACCACCACCGGCCACACGGGGTCGGGCAGGCTCTCCATGCGGCATACCATACCGTATGGTATGCCGCACCGCATCCCTCAGCGGCGGCTGGACGGATCAGCCGAGCGCGACCCAGCCGACCCCCACGACCACGGCGACGATGCCGAGCACGAGGCTCGGAACGAACGCCTCCTTGCGCTTCACGTGCAGCGCGACGGCGAAGACCATGGTGATCGCGAGGGCGAAGGCCGCCACGGGCGTGAGCCACGGCAGGATGCCGGTCGCGGCGGGCAGCACGAGCCCGATCGCGCCGAGCACCTCGAGCAGTCCGATGGTCTTCAGCTGGCCGGCGCTCACGTCTTCGACCCAGGGCATGTTCGCGAGCACCGCCTCGCGCGACCTGGTGGCCTTCATGGCGCCGGCCATGGCGAACAGGAGGGCGAGCAGCCCGGTGACGATCCACAGTGCGATGAGCATTTGTTCTCCGAAGTCTTGGTTACTGTCAGTGCGTAACGCACGAACGGTGACTCTAACTCACGGAGGCCGCGCACTTCACCGTGCGTTACGCACCACGAGGTGCGTAACGGACACGGAGACGGAGACGGAGACGACCGGGTCTAGAAGACGAAGATCTGGCCGAGCACCATGATCGCGATCACGAAGAGCACGATCACCGCTCCGACGATCGCCACCGACTTCACCGAGAGCTTCGCGACGCCGAAGCCGACGAGGAACGGCAGTGAGAGCAGGAAGATCGTGACGATCCACCAGAAGAACTGGTAGCCGCCCTGCGTCGCCTCTGAGAGCCGACCGGCGAAGAGCTGCTGCGAGTGCGGGGTCGTCGCGAACGTGAACGCGGCCGAGAGGGGGATCGCGATGAGCGCGAACACGATGAGGCCGGCGAGGGCTCCCCAGAGCCCGGCCTTGTTGTTCTCGGGGTCGATGTCGAGCGCTTCTTCTCTCCCCGTCGACTGCCCGCCCGACGACGCCTTCACGCCCGACGATGCCTGCCCGCTCGACGCACGCTTGCGTCCCCCACTCGATCCCATGGCCACACTCTAGTGGGCGGCGCAGCGCTCTGGCGGTTGACGCGCAGCGGGATTAGCCTGAATTCACGAGCGAACGGGGGCCGATGATGACCGCGAGACCGACCGGGCACTACGTGCTGAAAGACGACGGCCTGTACCTCCAGTTCGACCGCCTCTTCTACGCCCCCATCGAAGACGTCTGGTTCAGCCTCACGAATCCGAACGCCATGCGCGCCTGGATCGGCACCTACACGGGCAGCCCGGCGACGGGCGGCGTGCGGTTCCGCATGGAGGCCGAGGGCGAAGGCGAGTGGCAGAACGTCTCGATCCTCGAGTGCGCGGCGCCGCACCGGTTCACGGCCGACTCGGGCCCCGGCCCGAACGGCATCCGGCTCTTCTGCCACCTCGTCGAAGGAGGCGGCATGACGACGCTCACGCTCGGCCAGCGGCTGCACGACCCGTCGGAGGCCGCCGACATGGGCCCCGGCTGGGACTACTACCTCGATCGGCTGGCGGCGGCACGAGCCGGCACGCCGCAACCCGAGTGGGAGACCTACTACCCGGCCTTCTCGCCGCACTACCGCGAACTCGCGGTTCCGGGCGGCGTGCGCTGAGCGCAGCGTGACGGCGACCGCGACGGTCCGAGGATGTCGCGTGCCCGCGGCATCCCGAACCCTAGACTGTGCCCCGTGAACTCGGCAGACCGACTGCGGCGACGCTCCGCAGAACCCGAAGTGCGACGAGGGCTCTTCGTGAACCACCCGTTCCGATGGGGCTTCATCGTCACCCTCGGCGTGCTGCTCGCGGTGCTGCTCGCCATCATGGTCGTGAACCTGCAGAGCGTGCTGATCTCGGTGTTCATCGCCGCCTTCGTGGCACTCGGCCTCGACCCGCTCATCCGCTGGTTCCAGCGCCGCGGCCTCCCGCGCGGCACGGCGATCGTGATCGTCATCATCCTCTTCGTCGCGGTCGTCGTGGGCATCATCTGGATCGTGGTGCCGCCCGTGATCGGCCAGGCGGTCTCCTTCGCCAAGGCGCTGCCGAGCGAGGTCAAGCAGCTGCAGGACTCGGGCTGGTTCGACCAGGTCAACGAGACGACGAACGGCCTGCTCTCGACCGTGGTCACCTGGATCAGCGGCATCCTCGCCGACCCGAACACCTGGGCGGCGATCGGCGGCGGCGCACTGCAGTTCGGCGCCTCGCTGCTCGACGGCATCTCGACGAGCGTGTTCGTCGTCGTGCTCTCCATCTACTTCATCGCGACCCTCGACACCACCAAACGCGCCTGCTACACGCTCGTCGCGGCGAGCCACCGCACCGAGGTCGAGGGCTACGCCGAGCGCATCATGCAGTCGATCGGCCGCTACCTCAGCGGCATGGTCGTGCTGGCGTTCGCCAACTCGGTCTTCTCGACCATCCTGCTCATCGCCGTCGGCGTGCCGTACGCCCTGTTCATCGGCGCGATGGCGTTCTTCATCACGTTGATCCCGCTCATCGGTACCGTCATCACCACCGTGATCATGACGATCATCTCGCTGCTCGTCTCGCCGGTCGCGGGCATCATCGTGCTCATCGCGATGCTCATCTACATGCAGATCGAGGCGTACATCCTCACGCCGAAGGTCATGGGCAAGGCGGTGCAGGTGCCCGGCACGATCGTGCTCATCTCGGCGCTCGCGGGCGGCACGCTCATGGGGCTGCTCGGCGCGCTCGTCGCGATTCCGATCTCGGCGGGCATCCTGCTCATCATCCGCGAGGTCGTCATCCCGCAGAAGGCGCGGAGCTAGGCCTGGTCAGGCCCAGATCGACGGCGCCGCCGCGCGAGTGGCGGGCAGTGCGACGTCCGCGCCCCAGCGCTCCATCCAGTCGGGGATCTCGTCGGCGCCCGAGACGCCGAGCACCTCGACGATCTCGGACATCGGCACCGTGCCGCCGCCCTTCTTGAGGAAGCGAGCGCGGATGAAGCCCTGCGCGTAGATCTCGAGCTCGCCGTCGGGGCCGGGGCGCACGTAGCGGTGCTCCACGTAGACGGCCTTGTCGTCGTGGCCGACGAGTCGCGACTCGATCGTGAACCGGTCCCAGAGCTGCAGGGACTTGCGGAACGTGACCGTCTCGCTCGCGACGACGGGGTACCAGTTCTTCTCGCGCATCGTCGCCCAGACGCCGTTGCGCACGAGCATGTCGAAGCGGGCGACATCCATGATCGAGAAGTAGACGCCGTTGTTCATGTGCCGGTTGATGTCGAGGTCGGTCGGCAGGGTGATGAAGTTCGTGCGGGCGACATCCCAGTGACCGAGGTCGGGCTTGCGCCGCGAGAGGAACAGCACGTGGAGCAGGGTGCGGAAGAACATGTGCATGATCCACGACTGTATGACGAAATCGTGGTGGATCATCCAACATTGACGGAAGCCACAGTCGAGCGACGGATGCCGCCGCTCTCGTTGTGCGAGCCCGCGATGGCTACTCGCCGGGAACGGCCGGCAACCGGTACCGCAGGTGCGTCGCCCGTGCGCCTTGAACGGCCGCGACCTGCTCGAGCTCCACGCGGTGGGGAGCCGAGTCGGGAAAGAGCCGGTCGCCGCCGCCCAGGAGCACCGGCACGATGTGGAGACGCGCCTCGTCGACGAGCCCGAGGGCGAGCGCCTGCCTCGCGACATCCGCACCGCCGATGACGCAGACGGATGCCGCACTCGCGGCCGCGCTCGCACGGGCGATCGCCTCGGCGACACCACCGGTGACGAACTCGTAGCGCGAGCCTCCGCGCACGTACGACTCGTGAGGCCGACTCGTGACGACGAAGCACGGGCGCCCTTGGAACACCGGCTCGTCGCCCCAGACGGCCTGCCGCACATCGAGCGTGCGGCGGCCGACCACGAATGCGCCGGTCGTCTCGTAGAGGTGCGACACGGCGTCGCGATCGACCTCCTCACCGACCTCGTCGACGACATCGTCGCGGTCGTCGCCGAGCGAACCGGAGAACACCGAGTCGTGCATCCACTCGTGCACGCGCTCCCCGTCGAGCCCGAACGGATGCTCGAGGCTCACACCCACCGCCGCGGTGAACCCGTCGACCGTCATCGTCATCTCGAGGAAGACGTGGGCCATCAGGTCAGCCCTTGACGGGCACGTGCCGCTCGTCGACGCCGTTGTAGACCGACAGCGGTCGGATGAGCGCGTTCGACGCCGCCTGCTCCATGATGTGCGCCGTCCAGCCGGTGATGCGACTGGCGACGAACAACGGCGTGAACGTCAGGGTGTCGAATCCCATCAGGTGGTAGGCCGGGCCCGCCGGGTAGTCGAGGTTCGGCTTGATGCCCTTGCGGTCGGCCATCGCCTGCTCGAGGCCGACGTACAGCTCGAGCAGGTCGGGCCGTTCGTAGTACTCGACCATGCGTTCCATCGCGTCGCGCATCGTGGGAACGCGGGAATCGCCGTTCTTGTAGACGCGGTGCCCGAAGCCCATGATCTTGCGCTTCTCGGCGAGTGCGGCGTCGAGCCAGGCCGCGGCGCGCTCGGCGCCGCCCGGGCCGGTGCCGATCTCGTCGAACGCGTGCATGACGGCCTCGTTGGCGCCGCCGTGCAGCGGGCCCTTGAGCGCGCCGATCGCACCCGTGACCGCCGAGTAGAGGTCGGCGAGCGTCGAGGTGATGACCCGCGCGGTGAACGTCGAGGCGTTGAACGAGTGCTCGGCGTAGAGGATCATCGACACGTCGAAGGCGCTCACGACCGGCAGCTCGGGCAGCTCGCCGAACGTCTGCCAGAGGAAGTTCGCCGAGAAGCCGAGGTCGCCGCGCGGTTCGACGAACTCGAGTTCGTGCCGCCGCCGCTGGTCGTAGGAGACGATCGACGGCAGCTTCGCGAGCAGGCGGATCGACTTGTCGAGGTTGGCCTCGACGCTGTCGTCGGGGGTCGTCGGGTCGCTCGCGCCGATCACCGAGACGGCGGTGCGCACGACGTCCATCGGGTGGGCCGTGAGCGGCAGCTCGTCGATGATGCGCTTCACCTCGTGGTCGAGGCCGCGGAGCGAGCGCTCGCGTTCCTCGAACTCGGCCAGCTGCACGTCGTCGGGCAGTTCGCCGTTCCACAGCAGGTAGGCGACCTCCTCGAACGTCGCGGAGGCCGCGAGTTCCTGCACCGGGTAGCCGCGGTAGAGCAGCGAGTTCGACTCGGGATTCACCTTCGAGATCGCGGTGTAATCGACCGGGACGCCGGCCAGGCCCTTGTAGATCTCCTGCTCAGCCACGGATGCTCCTTTGCGTTGACGGGGTCTGGTGATTCCCGGGCCCCGAGGCCCGGGTTCGGGACTCTCGGCTATTCGATCGGCGTATCGCCGACGGTGAAGTTGAAGATACTCGTATCGAAGCGGTTGTAGCCCTCGTAGTCGATGAGTTCGTAGAGATCGGCGCGGTGCTGCATCTCGTCGAGCTTGCCGACGAGCGAGCCCGTGGCCTCGATCTCGTCGAGCCCGCGCACCGCGGATCCCATCGCGAGGCGCAGCAGCGAGACCGGCCAGATGACGATGTTCATGCCGACGTCGGCGAGCTGCTGCACGGTGAACAGCTCGCTCTTGCCGAACTCCGTCATGTTCGCGAGGAGCGGTACGTCGACCGCGGCGCGGACCGCCTCGAACTCGGCGAGCGAACGCATCGCCTCGGGGAAGATGGCATCGGCACCGGCGTCGACGAGTGCCTTCGCCCGGTCGACCGCGGCGGCGAGCCCGTCGACCGCGGCGATGTCGGTTCGCGCCATGACGAGGAAGTTCGGGTCGCGGCGGGCGTCGACGGCGGCGCGGATGCGCTGCAGCGCGGTCGACTCGTCGACGACCTGCTTGCCGTCGAGGTGGCCGCACCGCTTCGGGTTGACCTGGTCCTCGATGTGGAGGCCGGCGAGGCCGGCGTCCTCCATCTCCTGCACGGTGCGGGCGACGTTCATCGGCTCGCCGAATCCGGTGTCGGCGTCGATGATCGCCGGCAGCTCGGTCATGCGGGTGATCTGCCGGCCGCGGCCCGCGACCTCGGTGAGCGTCGTGAGGCCGATGTCGGGCAGGCCCAGGTCGGCGCTCAGCACCGCGCCCGAGATGTAGACGCCCTCGAAGCCCTTCTGCTCGATGAGCCGCGCAGAGAGCGGGTTGAACGCGCCGGGGAACCGCATGATCTCGCCGGTGGCGAGCCGCTCGCGGAAGAGCCGGCGCTTCTCGGCGGGGGTGGTCGTGGAGTACAGCATCAGAACAGTCCCTCGGGGACCTCGACGCCCACGAGCGCGCCGGGCGCCACATTGAACGTGAGGCCGCCGAGCTCGTCGGGGCCGAGCTCGGGCAGGCGCTGCGCGACGTCGAGGAAGCGTTCGATCTCCTCGGGCGTCAGCGCCCACTCGGC
The DNA here is from genome assembly GCF_042673425.1 of Agromyces sp. NPDC056965. Taxonomy (NCBI): domain Bacteria; kingdom Bacillati; phylum Actinomycetota; class Actinomycetes; order Micrococcales; family Microbacteriaceae; genus Agromyces; species Agromyces sp. NPDC056965. The sequence continues at coordinate 25,340 of NZ_JBHURI010000050.1, forward strand.
GAGCGTGCGGAACTTCTGCACGTACTGCTCGCGGGCGAACGGCCGGGCGCCGAGCGGGTGCGCGTCGGCAACGGCGATCTCGTCGACGATCTCGCCGCCGTCGGCGAGCTTGATGACCACGCGGCCGCCGAACGCCTTCTCGGCGATGTCGTTCGAGTGGTAGCGGCGGGTCCATTCCTCGTCTTCGACGGTCGTGACCTTCTTCCACAGCTCGACGGTGTCGGGGCGGTGGGCGCGCTCGGGCGAGTACGACTCGGCGTGGTCCCACGAGCCGTCCTGCAGGGCGACGGTGAAGATGTACGGGATCGAGTGGTCGAGCGTCTCGCGCGAGGCATCCGGGTCGTACTTCTGGGGGTCGTTCGCCCCGGAGCCGATCACGTAGTGCGTGTGGTGCGAGGTGTGCAGGGTGATCGACTCGATGCGCGACGGGTCGTCGAGGATCAGCGGGTACTCGTCGTGGAGCTTGCGGGCGAGGTCGATCCACGCCTGCGCCTGGTACTCGGCCGAGTGCTCCTTCGTGTACGAGTCGAGGATCGCGCGCTTGGCCTCGCCGACCTCGGGCAGCGGCACCTCGTACGAGGCATCCGGCCCGTCGAGGAGCCAGGCGATGACGCCGTCCTCGCCCTCGTAGATCGGCACGGGGCTCGTCTGGCCGCGCATGGCGCGGTCGACCGCCTCGACGGCCATCTTGCCGGCGAACGCGGGGGCGTGCGCCTTCCACGTCGAGATCTCGCCCTTGCGGGACTGCCGCGTCGCGGTCGTCGTGTGCAGCGCCTGCCCGATGGCCTGGAAGATCGTCTCCTGGTCGAGGCCGAGCAGCGTGCCGATGCCGGCCGCGGCCGACGGGCCGAGGTGGGCCACGTGGTCGATCTTGTGCTTGTGGAGCGAGATCGCCTTCACGAGGTCGATCTGGATCTCGTAGCCCGTCGCGATACCGCGCACGACGTCGCGACCCGTGAGGCCGCGGTTCGCGGCGAGGTGCTGGGCGACGGCGACGATCGGGGGGATGTTGTCGCCGGGGTGCGAGTACTCCGCTGCGAGGAAGGTGTCGTGGAAGTCGAGTTCGCGCACGGCCACGCCGTTGGCCCATGCGGCCCACTCGGGGCTCGTGCGGCGTGCGGCATCCGCACCGAAGACGGTCGCTCCGTCGCCGCCGATCGAGACGGGGTGGGCGAGCGCCTGGCTGCGCGCCGAGACGACGGGACCGCGCGCGATCGAGGCGGCCGCGACGGCCGCGTTGTCGATCACCCGGTTCACCACCATGTCGACGACGTCGTCGTCGAGCTCGACCGGGTCGGTCGCGACGCTCGCGAGCTTCCAGGCGAGCTGGCCCTCGCGGGCGAGGTTCTCGTCGCTGCGGTGCGTGCGAAGGTGGTGGAGGTGCATGGGGTGGACCTTTCTGAACTGTTCCAACGGTCAGGCTACGCGGTGCCCGTCGGGCTGACGAGACTCGATGGATGCGAGTGCGTGACGAAGACTCATGTGCAGGTGCACGTGACTGGCATGGGCGGCGAGCGAGGCGTCGCCCGCGATGATCGCCTCGACGATCAGGAGGTGCTCGGATGCCGCGGCGCGGAGCCGCTCGGGATTGTGGCGGGCGAGTCGCCGCACTCGAGCGGAGTGCAGGCGCGCGCTGCGCAGCGCCGCGACGAGCATCGGGTTGGCGGTCGCCGCATCGATCTCCTCGTCGAGCGCGTCGACGGTGTCGTAGTAGGTGCGCAGGCCCTCGTCGCCGCCGTCGAGCAGTTCGGGCGCTGCGGCGAGTCGGTCGTGGAGCGCGGTGAACCGGGCCGGGTCGCGCCGGGTCGCCGCGAGCCGAGCCGCCTGCTCCTCGAGCGCCTCGCGCAGTTCGTACAGCGAGGTGATGCTCGCGGGCGAGAGCTCGCTCACCTGCAGCACCCGGGCGGAGGCGGCGGTCGCGAGGCCGTCGGCCTCGAGGCGGGCGAGGGCTTCGCGCACCGGCGTGCGCGAGACGCCGAGCCGGTTCGCCTGCTCGACCTCGGCGAGCGCGGTGCCCGGCGCGAGCACGCCGTCGAGGATCTCCTCGCGGAGCACCTGATATGCGCGTTCGCTGGCTCTCATGCTCACCCCTCCCCCACTTATGTATACGCTGCGGCGGAGGAATGCGCAAACTATCGCTCAGTGCGCACTGGATGTATACAAACGCTAGGCGGGCCAAACCGGGTCGAACCGCGCCTCGTCGATCACGCGCGCCGCGAGGCCCGGATCGACCTCGGCGAGCGTCGACGGGTTCCAGCGCGGGTTGCGGTCCTTGTCGATGACCTGGGCGCGGATCCCCTCGCGCAGGTCGTGCTGCTCGATGAACCACGAGACGAGGCGGAACTCCTGCTCGAGGGCGTCTTCGAGGCTCCGCAGCGTGCGAGCGCGACGCACCGATTCGAGCGTCACGGTGAGCGCGGTCGGCGAGAGCGTCTCGAGCTCGTCGGCGGCAGCGGCGGCGTAGGCGGTGGCGCCGGGGTCGAGCGGATGCTGCGGGAACGAACTCGACGGCGCACTCTCCAGGTGCGCAGTCGCTCGCCCCTCGGCGAAGGCGCGCAGGCGCTCGATGATCTCGCCGACCGTCGGCGCCGAGTAGCAGGCGTCGACCCAGTCGCGGGCGAGCGCGAGGGCCGACGGACCGGGCGTCTCGTCGAACAGCATGACGATCTCGGCGGGGCTGCCGGGGTCGGCGCGTTCGGCGAGCGCCTGGATGACGTGCGGCAGCCGCTCGGAGGGCACGAACGAATCGGCGAAGCCGGCGTGGATCGCGTCGGCCGCGTCCATCGTGCGCGAGTTGAGCGCGAGGTGCACGCCGAGCTCGCCCGGCGCCTTGGCGAGCAGCCAGCTGCCGCCGACATCGGGGGTGAAGCCGATGCGGGTCTCGGGCATCGCGATGCGCGAGCGCTCGGTGACGATGCGGATCGAGGCGTGACCGGCGAGGCCGATGCCACCGCCCATCGTGATGCCGTCCATGAGCGCGACGACGGGCTTCGGGTAGCGCTCGATCATCGCGTCGAGCCGGTACTCGGCGCGGAAGAACTGCCGCGCCTCGGCATGGTCGTCGTTCGAGGCGTACGTGTAGAGCTCGCGGATGTCACCGCCCGCGCAGAAGCCGCGCTCCCCCGCGCCGTCGAGCACGACGACGCCGACCTCGGAGTCGTTTCGCCAGAGTTCGAAGATCGCGGTGAGCTCGAGGATCATCTCGTAGCTCAGCGCGTTCAGCGCCTGCGGACGGTCGAGCGTGACGTGGCCGACACCGTCGGCGACGCTCGCGGAGATGTGGTCGCTCACGAGTGCCACCGTATCGGGTGGGTTCGGGACCCGCGAGCGCGGAGCGTGCGGAGTAGCATGCGGGGATGGTCCCCATGGAGAACCTCTGGGCATTCGTCGTCGCGTCGGTCGTGCTCATCGTCATCCCCGGCCCGAGCGTGCTGTTCGTCATCGGGCGCTCGCTCGCGCTCGGGCGGCTCGGCGGCCTGCTCAGCGTGATCGGCAACGCGCTCGGCATGGTGCCGCTCGTCGCCGCCGTGGCCCTCGGGGTCGGCGCGATCGTCGCCCAGTCGGTCGTGCTCTTCACGATCATCAAGTTCGCGGGCGCCGCCTACCTCGTCTACCTCGGCGTACAGGCCATCAGGCACCGAGCGGATGCCGCGGCATCCGCCGACGGCGAGGCCGCGCCGCGCTCGCACTGGCGCCAGCTCGGCGAGGGGTTCGTCGTCGGCGTCACGAACCCGAAGACGATCGCGTTCTTCGTCGCCGTGCTGCCGCAGTTCGTCTCGTTCTCGGCGGGGTCGATCCCGTTGCAGCTCTTCGAGCTCGGCGTGGTCTTCATCGTGCTCGCGCTGCTCTGCGATTCGGTGTGGGCGCTGGCCGCGAGCGCTGCGCGGGGCTGGTTCGCCCGCTCCCCCAAGCGCCTCGAGCACCTCTCCGCCACCGGCGGAGTCATGATGATCGGCCTCGGCGGGGTGCTCGCGCTCAGCGGCAACAAGCACTGAGCACGGCGATACGGCACCGGCGTCGAGCGCGCACCGCAGTTCCCGGCGCGACCGGCAGCACCGGTGCGGAAACCGCACGCGCACCGCGCCGGGCGCCGAGGGCAGAGGGGTCGCCGCTCCGGCTGGTTCGACGAACCACTCGCCGACTGACGCCTGACGCTTGCTTGCTTGCTTGCTTGCTGGCTTGCTGGCTTGCTTGCTTGCTTGCTTGCTTGCGTGCTTGCTTGCTTGCTTGCTTGCTTGCTTGCTTGCTTGCTTGCTTGCTTGCTTGCTTGCGTGCTTGCTTGCTTGCTTGCTTGCTTGCTGAGGACATCTCATCCGAAGCCGCACATGTTCGCCAGGATCTGTGTGTCAGTTCCCCCTCATCGCATCCGAGGTGAGCTCGTCGAAAACCGTCGGGCACACTCTCGCATTGGACCCGCACGACGCATGCCAGGTTCCCCTCATCGCTGAGTGGGAACTGGCATTTCCCGTACGGGAAGACGAGTCGGCCGAGAGAGCGACCCGACACGGGAAGACGAGTGGGCCGCGAGGGCGCCGTACCGAGCTCGCCCCCACGGGATCTCGATACGGCCGCCGCGCGGCC